>JAOPUT010000283.1 GCA_025963385.1 Mycobacterium sp. | reverse complement strand
ATCGTACGAAATCCATACGTTGCGCTGCGCCACGAACGACGGATCCATACGATTCAGGCCATGCCATCCGGCCCCGGCGGCGAACCGCAGATCCAGCTCTCAGGTGTGCGCAAGGTGTTCGGAGACTCGATCGTGGCCGTCGAGGGCGCGGACCTCGAGGTCGACGACGGCGAGCTGTTCGCGATCCTCGGGCCGTCGGGCTCGGGCAAGACCACCGTGCTCCGGATGATCGCCGGGTTCGAGCAGCCGACCGCCGGAACCATCAAGCTCGGTGGTGTCGACGTCACCGCACTGCCCGCCCGTCGCCGCGACGTCAACACCGTGTTCCAGGAGTACGCGCTCTTCCCCCACATGACCGTCGCGCAGAACGTCGAGTACGGCATGAAGGTGCGCGGGGTGCCGAAGGCCGACCGGCGAAAGCGCACGGGTGACGCCCTCGAGATGGTGCGCCTCGCCGACTACGGGCCACGCAAGCCCGCGCAACTCTCGGGTGGCCAGCGCCAGCGCGTCGCCCTGGCGCGCGCGTTGGTGGGGCGGCCCAAGGTCCTTCTCCTCGACGAGCCGCTCGGCGCCCTGGACCTCAAGCTGCGCGAGCAGATGCAGGTGGAGCTCAAGGCCATTCAGCGCGAGATCGGCATCACCTTCGTCATCGTCACGCACGACCAGGACGAAGCGCTGACACTGTGCGACCGCCTCGCGGTCTTCAACGCCGGGCGGATCGAGCAGGTCGGCAAGGCACGCGACGTGTACGAGAACCCCGTCAACCGGTTCGTTGCCGACTTCGTCGGCACCTCCAACGTGCTCGACGGCGACGTCGCCGAGGCGCTCGTCGGCCGACGGGGCATGTTCGCCGTCCGCCCCGAACGCATCGCCGTGCTGACGCCGGGCGGCGGTGCGGCCGCCGGCAGCCGGACCGTCAACGCCACCGTCGCCGAAGTCATCTACGCGGGGCCCACGACCCGCGTGGCCGCCGTCGCTGAGGTCGTGGGGCAACCCCGCGTCACTCTCACCGCCACGGTGCTGAACGCGGCCGCCTCACTGCCCGCCGATCTGGATCACGGCACCCCGATCACCCTGGCCTGGCCCGACAGCGCCGTGCACGACCTGACCCACTGAATCCGAACCGAACCCGAACCATCGAATGAACGGAGCGTCATGAAACTCACCGCGTTGCGGATCGGCTTCACCATCGCCGCATGCGCCGTCCTCGTCACCGGCACCATCACGGGATGCTCGAGTTCACAGTCCGGCGGTGGCGGTGGCGGTGACGCAGGAACCACGCCACCCAAGATCGAACAGCTCGGCACCATCGGCGACGGCGAGGGTCAACTGAACCTCATCGCATGGGCGGGCTACGCCGAGAACGGCTCCAACGACAAGACCGTCGACTGGGTGACACCATTCGAGAAGCAGTCCGGCTGCAAGGTCAACGTGAAGGTCGGCAACACGTCCGACGAGATGGTCCAGCTGATGCGCACCGGTCAGTACGACGGTGTGTCCGCGTCCGGTGACGCCACGCTGCGGCTGATCTACGCCGGCGACGTCGCACCCGTGAACACCTCACTGGTGCCTAACTATTCGACCATCTCGGCCTTCCTCAAGGACAAGCCGTGGAACTCCGTCAACGGTCAGATGTACGGCATTCCCCACGGCTGGGGCGCGAACCTGTTGATGTACAACGTCGGCGTGGTCACCGACGCCCCCGACTCGTGGGGTGCCGTCTTCACCGACGCAGGCAAGTACAAGGGCAAGGTGACGGCCTACGACTCGCCGATCTACATCGCCGACGCGGCCCTCTACCTGATGAAGACCAAGCCGGACCTGGGGATCAAGGATCCGTACTCGCTCACCGAGGACCAACTCAACGCGGCCGTCGACCTGCTGACCGCCCAGAAGGAGAACATCAGCGAGTACTGGTCCGACTACACCAAGGAAGTGCAGGCGTTCGAGTCGGGCACGTCGGTCATCGGCACCGCCTGGCAGGTGATCGCCAACACCATCGGCGCGGACAACAAGGTCCAGGTCAATACCGTCCTGCCGAAGGAGGGCGCGACCGGGTGGTCCGACACGTGGATGGTCTCGTCGAAGGCCGCGCATCCGAACTGCATGTACAAGTGGATGGACTGGATCACCTCCCCTCAGGTCAACGCTCAGGTCGCCGAGTACTTCGGTGAGGCGCCCGCGCAGACGAAGGCGTGTGAGTTCACGTCGCAGAAGGACTTCTGCGACATCTACCACGCCACCGACGAGGCGTACGCGGGTCAGCTGCACTACTGGACGACGCCGCAGAAGCAGTGCGTGGACGGCAGCGGCGCCAACTGCACGGCCTACGACGAGTGGGTCAGCAAGTGGCAGCAGATCAAGGGGTGACCGAGGCCGCTCCCGCCCCCGCGGCGGGGCGGAGTTCTCCACGTGGGCGGCTGAGCCTGGCCCTCCTGCTGGTCCCCCCGTTGGCGTGGCTGGTCCTGGCGTACCTGGGTTCGCTTGCCGTGCTGCTGGTTTCGGCTTTCTGGACCACGAACTCGTTCACCGGGGCCGTGGTGCACACCGTGACGGGCGACAACATCGTCCGTGTCGTGACCGACGAGGTGTTCCGCACGGTGACGCTGCGCACCGTGGGGGTAGCACTGCTCGTCACCGTGCTGTGCATCGTGCTCGCCGTCCCGCTGGGGCTGTACATGGCCAAGATCGCGTCACCGCGGGTCCGCCTGGCACTGGTCGTGGCCGTCACGACCCCGCTGTGGGCGAGTTACCTCGTCAAGGCCTACGCGTGGCGGGTGATGCTGTCCCCCGCGGGTCCGCTGTCGTGGGCCAGCGGGTACACCCCCGGCTACGGTCTGGTCGCCACCATCATCACGCTGACCTATCTGTGGTTGCCGTACATGATCATTCCGGTCTTCGCGGCGTTCGAACGCGTCCCCAACCACCTCATCGACGCCAGCTCGGACCTGGGGGCGTCCGACTTCGCGACCCTGCGAATGGTGGTCGCGCCGTTGGTGTTCCCCGGCATCGCCGCAGGCTCGATCTTCACGTTCTCGCTGTCACTCGGTGATTACATCGCCGTCACCATCGTCGGCGGCAAGACCCAGATGCTCGGCAACATCATCTACGGGCAGCTCGTCACCGCCAACAATCAGCCACTGGCAGCCGCACTTTCGATCATTCCGCTGGGCGCCGTCGTCCTCTACCTACTCGCCATGCGACGCACCGGCGCACTGGAGAACGTCTGATGCTCTCGAGTGGCGCTCGCGGAACGGTCCGGGCGTGGACCGTACTGGTGCTGGTGTTCCTCTACGCACCACTGCTGCTCGTCGTCGTGAACGCCTTCAACTCGTCGCGGACGTTCGCCTTCCCGCCGAGCGGCCTCACGCTGCGCTGGTGGGCCGACGCCTGGAACAGCGAAGGCATGTGGACGTCGCTGGCCAACTCGGTACTCGTCGGACTCGGCGCCACCGTGATCGCACTCGTCCTCGGCACCATGGCTGCCTTCGCGGTACAGCGCCATCAGTTCTTCGGGCGCAACACGATCAGCTTCCTGGTGGTCCTGCCGATCACGTTGCCCGGCATCGTGACCGGCATCGCGTTGAACGCCACGTTCACCTCCGCGCTCGGCGTCACGCTCGGCCTTGCCACCGTGATCGTCGGGCACGCCACGTTCTGCATCGTCATCGTCTTCAACAACACCCAAGCCCGGTTGCGCAGGCTCGGAACGGATCTCGAGGACGCGTCCGCGGACCTGGGCGCCTCGACGTGGCAGACGTTCCGGTACGTCACGTTCCCGATGATGCGCGGGGCTCTGGTGGCAGGCGCGATCCTGGCCTTCGCGCTGAGCTTCGACGAGATCGTGGTGACCACGTTCACCGCGGGCCCCGCCGTGCAGACACTGCCGATCTGGATCTTCGGAAACCTGTTCCGCCCCAACCAGGCTCCCGTGATCAACGTGGTCGCTGCGGCACTCACCGTGCTGGCGATCATTCCGGTGTGGTTGGCGCAGCGGTTCGGCGGTGACCCCGCCACCACCAGAGTGTGATCTGCGTCAGCGATCCTTGGCGTCGCAGCTTCCGCTCACCGCGACGTCGGCGGAGTAGTGGTGGTCGACGTTGACGACATACCGCTGCAGCGCGTCCTCGAACTGGTCGGCGACGACACGTCGACCCAGGACCCGGTAATCGTCGGCCAGTTGGCGCAGTTCGACCATGTCCTCGGGGCGCGGCACGTGATTGCTGTCGAACCCGGCGAACACGCTCTCCTCGAGGGCCTCGACGACGGACTGTGCGAGTTCGTCGAGCAGACCGGTGATGCCGTCCGCCACCCGGAGGATGGCCTGCACGTAGCGCAGCTGCGCGCCCGCCCCCTCGACGATCTCCGCGATGTCGGGGTTGAGCAGCGTCACCCGTCCGTCGACGATCTTCGCCAGCCCGTACCGCAGGAGCCGCTTCGCCTCGTCACCGTCGGCATCGATGTCGACGGCCACGGCGGCCGCGTCGCGCGGGGGCCCGAAGATCGCCCGCTGCAGTCCGAGGATGTCGGCCAGGTCGTGACCCGCACGCGTGCTGGAGAGGAATTCCGCGATGTGCGCGGACGTGAACCCCTTGCGCAGGAGCTCGTTGATGGTCCTCAGCTGAGACAGGTGACGGTCGTCGTAGTAGGCAGATCGCCCCTGCCTGCGAGGCGGGTCCAGCAGACCTCGCTCGCGGTAGGCGCGAATGTTGCGGATACTGACTCCCGAGAGCGCAGACAGCTCGTCGAGACGATACTCAGGCAACTGAACACTCCCCCAAACACCCGGTCACGGCCCCTAATTGCGCTACTCCGCAACGTGACATGGATCCACTGTAGCCCTTTCCCAAAGTTTGCGGGATTTACACGTCGATGTCGTGTTCTGAAATCGATTCGCGATCGGGTGCCAGGGTGGGAGACGATTGCAAGAGTGCGTGCGTGGATGGTCTGGGCGACGGGGCTGTTGGCCTACATCGTCGCCGTGCTCGATCGCACCACGCTAGGTGTCTCCGGGCTCAACGCAGCCGACCGTTTTGGGGCCAGTCCCAGCGTCCTCTCGACGTTCGTGGTGCTCCAGGTCGTCGTCTATGCCGCCGCTCAGGTCCCTGCGGGAGTCCTGCTCGACCGCTTCGGCTCCCGCGCACTGATCGTCTCGGGCGCCGCGCTGATGGCAGGCGGTCAGCTTCTCCTCGCCCTGACGGAGTCACTGCCCCTGGCGCTGGCTGCCCGCGCCATCGTCGGACTCGGCGACGCCGTCACCTTCATCTCGGTGCTCCGACTGGTGCCAGCTTGGTTTCCGCCCCGACGCGTACCCCTGCTGACCCAGCTCACCGGCATTTGCGGGCAACTCGGCCAGGTACTCTCGGCGCTTCCCTTCCTGGCCCTGCTCACCGGCACCACCTGGGCCGCCGCCTACACCTCGGTGGCGGCGCTGGGCGTACTCGCCATGGTGCTGGTGCTGGCTCTGGTCAAGAACGCCCCGCAGGGCCGCGTCGTGACCGCGGAGAACCTCTCCGCGCGCGCCGTGCTGTCCAGCGTGAAGACGGTCTGGCTGCGGCCTGGTACCCGACTCGGATTCTTCACCCACATGGGCACCCAGTTCTCCGTGACGGTGTTCTGCCTGATGTGGGGCGTTCCGTATCTCACCGTCGCCCAGGGACTGTCCACGGGCATGGCCGGTGCGTTGCTGACCATCTCGGTGGTCGTCGCAATCGTGGCGGGCATCGTGATCGGCATCTTCACCGGCCGGTACCCGCACCGGCGGTCCTGGATCGTCCTGACGATCATTGCCTGCAATGCGCTGGCGTGGACGGTGCTTCTCGCGTTGCCCTTCCGTGCTCCGCTGTGGCTGCTGATCGTCGTCGTCGCCGTCATCTCGGTGGGCGGGCCCGGCTCGATGGTCGGGTTCGACTTCGCGCGGACGTTCAATCCGAGCCACGCGCTCGGTACCGCGCAGGGCATGGTGAACATGGGCGGATTCATCGCGTCGCTACTAGTCATGCAGGCGATGGGGGTCATCCTCGGCGCCGCGGGTGGCTATTCGTTCGAGTCGTTCCGACTCGCCTGGACGGTGCAGTACGCAATCTGGGCCATCACCGTCGTCGGCATCCTCATCACCCGCAGGAAGGCACGGGCGCAGATGAAGGCCGAGCAGGAACGGTCGCTGCTCGAGACGTTCGATCCCAACCCCGCACCGCGCTAGTCAGCGGCGTTTGGCCGAGATCCTGCGGTTGGCCTTCATGATCGCCTCGACCAGTTCGTCCTTGGTCATCTTCGACCGTCCGGCGACCTCCAGCCGTCTGGCGACGTCCAGCAGGTGCTTCTTCGTCGCGTTGGCGTCGACGCCCTCGGCGGTCTCGCCCCTTCCGCTCAGCCCCCCGATGCGGGCCCGTTCGTCGGAGGGCCCCTTCTCGTCCTTCTGCTCCCAGTGGTCGCCCACCTTCTCGAAGGCGTGCTTCACGGCGCTGAAGGCCACCCGGTAGGCCCGCCCCTCGTCGCCGTACTGCTCGGCAGCGGCATCGTGCGCCGCCGCGAACGTCTGCTGCGCCTTGGCTGGGGACTTCTGCAGGGTGCTGGGCAACTCCGACTTCTTGGCCCGCCCGCTCTTTCCTATCTTCGGCATGTCGTCCTCCTAAAAGGACCGACTACCCCTCGCCGGCCTCTCCGACACTGGCGGCGATCGCGGCGGCGGCGTGGCGGTGGCCCAGCACCTCGAAGCCGACCACGCTCACCACCGGAGCCAGGGTGGCGATCAGCAGGCACACCGCCATCGGCACGCCGGCCATGGCCGCCGCGACGGCCGCCACCAGGACCGCGGCCGTCAGCCCCATCAGCAACACGTGGAACCCGTCGAAGACGCGGACCATCAGCGCGTAGAGCAGGAAGACCAGCACGAGATACGCGCCGACGGGGATGACGACGGAGAACACCGTCCCGACCGACCCGATCACCGACTGCTCCTCGACGTAGTAGGCCGCCGTGTGCAGACCCGCGCCGGTCGCCACGATCGCGGCATACAGCGGGATGTGCAGGTAGCCGAACCAGAACGAACGTTCGCGATGCGCGTGCAGCAGCTCGGCCGCAGGCACCGCGAAGTAAATCCACCACAGACCGAACGTCAGGCCGGTGCCCGCGACGACGAGCAGGATCGCGTCGCTCGTCCAGCCGTGCTCTTTGACCACGGCCGTCAGGGAGGCGACCGTGCCGACCACGCCCTCGCCGAGCGCGATGATCGTGAGCAGCCCGTAGCGCTCGGCGATGTGGTGCGCGTGCCACGGCGTCGTGGTCTCGCTGCGGGATTCGGCGATCCACGGCAGCGACAGCTCGACGGCCCCGAGGACGACCCAGCATGCCAGCGTCACGGGCACCGACGTCGAGAGGAAGATCGTGCCGATCCAGCCGAGCTGCACCACCGGGATGACGCTCGCGTAGGTCAGACACGCCGCCCGGTGCGCGGGATCCTGGTGAGCGGCTCGTAACCACTGGCCCACCAACGCGATTCGCATGATCACGTATCCGATGACCAGGATCGTGTTGTCGACGTGGTCACCGTGCTCGATCGAGGCGAAGAACGGGGCGATGCCGAGCGCGAGGATCAGCACGCCGACCATCTGCACCATGGTCATCAGCCGGTAGATCCAGTCGTCGGTGTCGTAGGCCGAGGCGAACCAGGTGAAGTTGATCCACGCCAGCACGATGGCGAACGTCGCGAGCAGGAAGGCGACCAGCGCCGCGGCGACGTGGCCCGCGGCCAGCATGTGGGCGAACTCGGAGCCCGCGACGCCGAACCCGATCACGAACGTCAGGTCGAACAGCAACTCCAGTGGCGTGGCGACACGGTGCTGCTCGTGGGGATCGCGTCCTCTCATGCGCCGCACGCGGTGAGCGACCACACCCCTTGACGACTCACTCACGCGACCTGCTCCTTCCGACGGCGGTGACCGTACCGGCTCGATGATCCACCCGCTACATTCACGACATGGCGAACGCGAAGAAGTTGGTCATCGGTGCCAGTGGCTTCCTCGGTTCACACGTCACCCGCCAACTCGTCCAACGCGGTGACGACGTCCGAGTCATCCTTCGCAAGACCAGCTCCACCAAGGCGATCGACGATCTAGACGTCGAACGCCACTACGGCGACGTCTTCGACGACGACGCGTTGCGGGCCGCGATGGAGGGCGTCGACGACGTCTTCTACTGTGTCGTCGACGCACGCGCGTGGCTCCGCGACCCCGCTCCCCTGTTCCGCACCAATGTCGAAGGGCTGCAACACGTCCTGGACGTCGCGGTCGATGCGAACCTCCACCGCTTCGTCTTCACCAGCAGCATCGGCACCATCGGCATCCCCGCAGACGATCGCCCTGCCACCGAGGACGACGCAATGAACTGGGCCGAGGTGGGTGGCGGCTACATCGAGTCGCGGGTGGCCGCCGAGAACCTGGTGCTGAAGTACGCGGCCGAGCGCGGACTGCCCGCCGTCGCGATGTGCGTCGCCAACACCTACGGGCCCGGCGACTACGCGCCCACCCCGCACGGGGGGCTGCTGGCCGCCGCCGCACGGGGCGGGATGCCCGCGTACGTCAAGGACACGGCCAGCGAGGTCGTCGGCATCGAGGATCGCCGCCGCAGCGCTGCTGCTGGCGGCGGACAAGGGCCGAAATGGCCAGCGCTACATCGTTTCCGAGCGCTTCATGAGCGCTCGCGAGCTCTACCGGGCGGCGGCCGCCGCGGGTGGCGCGGAACCGCCCCGCTACGGCATCCCGCTGCGCGTGATGTCGGCGTTGGGGCGTGTCGGCGACCTGGTGGCCGCGGTGTCGCGCCGCGACATGGAGCTGTCGAGCCTGAGCATTCGGCTGATGCACGTGATGCCACCGATGGACCACGGCAAGGCCGAGCGTGAGCTGGGCTGGCACCCCGCGCCGATCCACGACTCGATCGAGCGAGCGGCGCCTGGTACCGGGACCGGACTAGGTGTTGACGGGCTCGGAATCCATCGGCTTCGGCCGGTACCGCGCCATCTTCGGATTCACGATCGTCGGCCACCAGAACCACTTGCCCATGAGTGCGGCGATGGCGGGCGTCATGAACGTTCGCACGATCAGCGTGTCGAACAACAGGCCGAGCGCGATCGTCGTACCCACCTGACCCATGACCTTCAGCTCGCTGAACGCGAACGTCGCCATGGTGGCGGCGAACACGAGGCCCGCCGACGTCACCACCGAACCGGTGCCCGCCATCGAGCGGATGATGCCCGTCTTCAACCCACCGTGGAGTTCTTCCTTGAACCGGGACACCAGGAGCAGGTTGTAATCCGAACCCACGGCCAACAGCAGGATCACCGACATCGCCAGCACCATCCAGTGCAGTTCGAGGCCGAGCAGGTGCTGCCACAGGAGTACCGACAACCCGAACGACGCCCCGAGTGACAGCAGCACCGTGCCGACGATCACCGCGGCCGCCACCACCGCTCGCGTGATGATCAGCATGATGATGAAGATCAGCGTGACGGCGGAGATCCCGGCGATCAGCAGGTCGTAGAACGAGCCGTCGCGCATGTCCTTGTAGGTGGCGGCGGTGCCGGCGAGGTAGATCGTGGAGCCCTCCAGCGGGGTGCCCTTGATGGCTTCCTTGGCGGCCTGCTTGATCGCGTCGATGTGAGAGATGCCCTCGACCGTCGCCGGGTCACCCTCGTGGCTGATGATGAAGCGCACCGCGTGACCGTCCGGCGAGATGAAGTTCTTCATCCCCCGCTTGAAGTCCTTGTTGTCGAAGATCTCCGGCGGCAGGTAGAACGTGTCGTCGTTGCGCGCGGCGTCGAACGCATCGCCCATCGCGGACTGGTTGTCCTGCATCGCCGACTGCTGATCCTGCAGGCCCTTCTGGGTCTGGTACATCGTCAGCATCATCAGCTTGGTGTCCTTCAGCTGGGCGAGCTGAGGCCGGAGCGATGCCGCCAACTGCGGGGTCAGGGCATCCAACTTGTTGATGTCGGTGACCAGACCGCCGATCTGGTCGCTCAGTTCGTCGATGCCGTCCAGGGTGTCGAAGATGCCGCGCCCCGCCGTGCAGAGCGGGATGTCGTAGCAGTGCGGCTCCCAGTAGAGGTAGGCACGCAGCGGCCGGAACCAGTCGTCGAAGTCCGCGATGTGGTCGCGCAGGTCGTACACGGTGTTCGTGAGGTCGGTGACCTTGCGGGCCATGTCGTGGATGTTGGCGGAGAGCTCGTCCATCAGCGCCAGCATGTGCGTCAGGGTGTCGATCATCGTCTGCATGTCGTCGGCCTGTTTGAGCATGTTGGCGAACGTGTCCTGCAGGTACTTCTGGTTCATCTGCGACGAGGTGCCCTGCATGCTGATCTGGAACGGGATCGTGCTGTGCTTGATCGGCTTGCCGTCGGGCCTGGTGATGGTCTGGACGCGGGAGATGCCCGGCGTGTGGAAGATCGCCTTCGCGATCTTGTCGATGACGAGGAAGTCCGCCGAGGTGCGCAGGTCGTGATCGCTCTCGATCATCAGCAGCTCGGGATTCATTCTGGCGGCGTTGAAGTGTGCATCGGCCACCTGGTAGCCCACGTTGGCAGGCATGTCCTTCGGCAGATAGAGCCGGTTGTCGTAGCTCGTCTTGTAGCTGGGCAGGGCGAGCAGTCCGACGAGTGCCAGCGCGATGGTCGCCACCAGGATCGGGGCGGGCCACCGGACGATCACGGTGCCGATGCGGCGCCAGCCCTGCGAGCTGACGGCGCGCCGGGGTTCGAACATGCGGCGGAAGCGGCTGCCCACTGCGATCACCGCGGGACCCAGGGTCAGCGCGGCGAGCACGGCGACGAGGGTGCCCACGGCGCAGGGCACGCCGAGCGTCTGGAAGTAGGGCAGCCGCGTGAAGCTGAGGCACAGCATCGCGCCCGCGATCGTCAGCCCGGATCCGAGCACGACGTGAGCGGTCCCGTGGAACATCGAGTAGTAGGACTCTTCCCGGTCCTCGCCCGCTCCTCTGGCCTCCTGGTAGCGGCCGATGAGGAAGATGGCGTAGTCGGTGCCCGCGGCGATGACCATCAGGGTCAGCAGGCTGGTCGCGAACGTGGAGAGCCCGATGATCTCGTGATAACCGAGGAACGCGACGATGCCGCGGGCCGCACCGAGTTCGGCGAACACCATCAGCAGGACCATGATCATCGTGACGAACGACCGGTAGACCAGGACCAGCATGAGAGCGATCACCACCAGCGTGATGATCGTGACGATCAGGATGCTGGTGTTGCCCGCCGCGCTCTGGTCGGACACCAGCGGAGCCCCGCCGGTGACGTAGGCCTTCACCCCCGGCGGCGGCGGGGTGTTGGCGACGATGGCCTGCACGGACTTCACGGAGTCGTTGGCCAGCGTCTCACCCATGTTGCCGTGCAGATAGACCTGCACGTACGCGGACTTCCCGTCGTTGCTCTGAGCGCCCGCGGCCGTCAGCGGGTCGCCCCAGAAGTCCTGGATGTGCTCGACGTGGGTGGTGTCTGCCTCAAGCTTCTTGATCAGCTCGTCGTAGAAGTGGTGGGCGTCCGCGCCGAGGGGCTGATCGCCCTCGAGGATGATCATCGCGTTGCTGTCGGAGCTGAACTCGTGGAAGGTCGCGCCGATCTTCTGCATCGACATCATCGACGGCGCGTCCTTGGCGTTCATCGACACCGTGTGCTCTTCACCGACCGTCTCCAGCGGCGGCACGGCGACGTTCGTGATGACCGTCAGCGCCAGCCAGCCGAGGATGACGGGCACGGCCAACCGCCGGATGAACTGGGCGATCTTGGAGTGTTCCGAGGTCGTGTCACTCATGCGAGTTCACCAACCCCTCTCGACGGCTCCGCGCGATCGCCAGAACCTTGCCACTCGGCAATCGGAAGCGCGCGCTCAATATATGTAGGCCGTCAAAGTGTTTCTGTCAATTTCACGACACGGGTAGGACACAGGTAGCCGCCTACGCGTGCTTCGGCCCGGTGCGGGCCCACGATAGACATGTGAACCGCGACATACATGTGAACCGCGAACGATCGGACAAGGGCCGGTGACCGCGCTGGTCGCTCTATGCCTGACGACGTGCGCGGGCATGGTCGGGTACGCGCTGCACCATCTCCAACTGCGGCTCGAGCAGTGGGACCACGACCGTCACGCGAACGACTGACCGCAGGCGGTCGCGCGCCTACCGTGAACGACGTGGACGAACTCTCCGACGACGTGATCGCCTTCCTGTCCGAGGGCACCCGCACCGCGATGCTCGGCTGGGTGGCTGCAGACGGCAGACCGCTGGTGACGCCGGTGTGGTTCGTGGTCGACGACGGCGAGCTGGTCTTCAACACGGGCAAGGACACCGCCAAGGGCCGGGCGCTGGCGCGGGACCCACGGGTGGTGATCTGCGTCGACGACCCCCATCCGCCGTATTCGTTCGTCCAGGTTCAGGGCGTCGCCGAGCTCAGCGAGGATCCCGCGGAATTGGTCGCCGTCGCGACCCGCACCGGCGCCCGCTACATGGGCGCCGAGAAGGCCGAAGAGTACGGACGCCGCAACGGTGTACCCGGCGAACTGGTCGTGCGGGTAAGGCCGACGAAGGTCGTCAAGGCCTTCGACCTCGCCGAGTAGCCCGCGATCGTCGTCGCCGTTGCGGCTAGCGTGAGCGGATGCACGCGACCTCGGAACCCATCGCCGTCGGGGTGGTCCTGGCCGCAGGAATGGGCACCCGCGTCGGGGCGGACGGCAACAAGGCGTATCTGCCGTTGGCCGGGCGCAGCATGGTGTCGTGGTCGGTGGAGGCGGTCACCGGGTCGGCCTACGTCGCCCGCACCGTACTGGTGTTCCGCCGCGGTGAGCGCGAGCTGGCTGCCCGCACCCTGGCCGCCGAACTTCCTCATGCGACAGTCGAACTCGTCGAAGGCGGCGACACCCGCCACGCCTCTGAGGAGAATGTCCTTCGTCACCTTGCGCCCGACATCGAATCCGGGGCGGTGGACGTGGTGCTCATTCACGACGCGGCGCGCCCGCTCGCCGGACCCGCGATGATGGACACGGCGCTGACGACCGCGCGGACGTTCGGTGGCGCCATCCCGGTGCTCCCCGTGACCGACATCGTGAAAACCGATGCGGACGGCCGACTCTCGGCGGTCGACGGCCTCATGGCGCGCGTTCAGACGCCGCAGGCGTTTCGCGCCGGACCACTGCTGACCGCCTATCGCTTGGCGGAGGGTGGCAGTTTCGACGGCACCGACACGGCATCGTGCGTGCAGAACTTCACCGACGTCCACGTCCACGTCTTTCCCGGTGCGTCAACCAATCTCAAGGTGACGTTCGCGCACGACGTCCAGATCGCGGAGCGACTCCTTCAGCAACGGATCAGTCGGGACGGCACGCGATGACTGCCTCGAACAGGTGCGCATCGCGCGGCAACTCGACGCGAAAGGCGTTCGGATCGCCTGCCACCGTGCCGATGTCGAGGCCCGCCCGCAGCGCCGCATCGAACTCGTCGACGTCGGTCGGCCCGGTGGCGGGCGACGTCGACACCAACTGCCACAGCGCGGACGCGGTGAAGCCGCGCGGAGACTGCACCGTCTGAAGTGTTGAGCGGTCCACCGTGCCGAGCACCCAGCCCGTCTCGTCGACGGTCTTGACGGTGTCGGTCACGGGCACTGTCGGCACCACCACTTCCCTGCCGTCCCGCAGGGCCGAGAGCACTCTTTCGGCGAGCTCACCCGGCGACAGGGGGAACCCGTGGTCGCAGACGAGCACCGCCGCCGACGTATGAGGTTCGGCGCCAAGGTGTTCCAGGGCCGCCCGAATCACCTCGTACCGCAGACCGGGCTCACCGGACACGGCGACCGCCACCTCGAGACCGGCCGCCTCGAGGCAGTCCCGCACACAGTCCACCAGAACGGGCAGTGTCGCCACCACGACGCGGTCCCCGGCCACCACCGTCATCACCGACCGCACGACCCGCACCAGCGGCGCCTCGCCTGCCACCGGTGTGGTGGCGGCGAACAGATCGTCCGAGTGCGTCAGCGGCACGATCGCGCACGATTCCATCGTCGTGACAGTAGTGCCCGCTCAGCGGAATCGGCGGAGGTAGGCCTCCCAGTTCCAGTCGGCGAGGAACCGTTCGGCCGCTCCGTAACCCTTGAGGTACTGCGCCTGCGCCTCGTTCTCGGTGATGTCGAAGTCGAGAAAGCCGACGTCGGTCGCGTCCACGCGAATCGCGCGCGCGTCGACCCAGGGCTGGTTGAGGTACGCCTGATCCCTGCCGACGAGCACGGTGGTGATGACGTCCTCCAGCAGGTGCGGGGCTCCCAGCAGGCGCAGGGCCGACAGCGCCGGGATCACCTTGTCGTTGCCGTGTGGCAGGTTGGGCAGCAGCGTGATGCCGAAACTCGGCCAGCGCGGCGTCTTTCCGTCCTGCCGGTCGAGCGAGTCGATGGGGAAGTTCGACAGAAGGCCGCCGTCGACCAACGTCGAGGTGAGGCCCGCGGTGCTCGTCAGGGATACCGGCCGGAAGAAGAACGGGATGGACATCGATGCGCGGACGGCGTCCGCGACCACCTGCTCGTCGGGGTCGAGACCGAACACGCGGCGGTAATCCCACGGGAGTCGCAGCAGCTGGCCCGTGGTGACGTCGGCGACCGTGACGACGAGCCGGTACCGCTGCTCGGGAGGCAATGCCTCGTCGTCGAGGGCGAGGTCCCCGAAGGTGACCACGCCGAGACCGGCCAGTTGCCGTCGGATCCACTCGTGGGCGTAGTCGCCCTTGTAGATTCCCGACCCTCGCAGCAGCGCCAGTGACGGTCCGACCAGCGGCACCCGCTCCACCGGACCCGGGTCGAGGAACTTTCGGTAATCCAGTTGCAACGCAAGCTCTTTGACCTGCGCGCCCGTCATCGACCCGGTGTGGGCCGCGGCGGCGACGATGGCGCCGACGATGGACCCCGCAGAGGTTCCAGAGATCCGTTGCGGCTGATAACCGGCGTCCAGGAGCGCCACGACGGCACCCACCAGACCGACGCCCTTGACGCCACCTCCGGACAACACCAGGTCTGCGCGCTTGACTCCTGTCACGTCAACGACGGTACGGGTGTGGGCTAGACCGGGTCGAAGGCCGAGATCAGCCAGGCGCCGTCGACCCTGGTGAGACCCACCTTCACACTGCTCGCCGTGAAGGACCCGTTCGGGTTCTCCTTGCTGGTGGTCGTCTGGTTCAGGAACAGCAGCACGACGGCGGAGTCGGGTTTCACCTCGGACGCCGCGGCCTGGACGATCGTCGCCGAGGTCTTCACCGACTTCTGCTTGACCGCGGGCGTCACGATGTCCTTCGTGAACTGGCTGTAGTAGTTCAGGAAGTCACCGGTCAGATGCGTCTTGGCGGTGGCGAAGTCCTTGTCCATCGACTCGGGGGCGTAGGACAGCAGCGCTACCGCGCCGTCGGAGGCCGCCTTGACGGTCTGGGCGGCAACGGCGGCGTTGGACTGCTGATCGGGCCGGAACTGGGCGATGTACAGCCAGGTGGCCAGTCCTGCGGAGGCGAGCAGCGCGACCACCAGCGCGAGCGGCACCAGGGCGACCTTGAAGCGGGTCCGTCGCGGTGCCGCGTCGGGTGGGGTCGGGGGCTCCTCGTCGGCGGTGGTCGCGGCGTCATCCAACGCGTCGGCTTCCGAGGTGCCGTCGAGCTCCTCGGCGGTCGAGTCGGCGTCGCTCACCTCTGCCACTTCGGCGTCGGTCACGTCTTCGCTGTCCTTGTCGCTCACGGCACGAACTCGACCTTCGCCAGCTTGAGTTGCCCGCCATCACGCGCCAGGTTGACCCTGAGGCGCCAGGACCGCGGCTCCTGCTGCTTGCTGGCCACGTTGGACACCTGGGTGGTGACCGCCACCAGCACCGTCGCCGTGTCCTTGGACATGGTCTGGACGGCGGTGGCGTTTACCGTGGCCTCGGTGATGACCTTGGATTCCTGCGCCACCTTGGTGAATTCGTCGGCCTGACCCTGGAAGTCCTTCTTGAAGTCCCCGGTGGTGTTGTCGATGATGCGCTTCACGTCGTCGGCGGCGTTGTTGAAGTTGAGCGACATCAACGTCACGACACCCTGACGGGCGGCGGCGGCGAACTCCGCCGAGCGCTGCTGCTCCTCCGTCGCCTGACGGTGGTGCCAGAACATGAAGGCGCTGGCGCCGAGGAACCCGACCGTAAAGATGATCACCAGCGCGGCCGCGACCCACTTGAGTCGAATGGGCGGCAGCTTCGGTCGCCCCCGACGCGGGACGGCCGACGGCTCGGCAGTCTCTGGCTCGTGGGCGTCCTCGGTCTCGGGTTCGGTCTCGGGTTCGGTCTCGACGACCTCCGGTTCAGCGAACTCGGTCTTGCGGAGGTCCACGGCCTGGGCGGGCGAGGCATCGGCCGCGGCGGCCGCTTCGGCCTGCCTGCGCAGCTTCAGCGCTCGGGCGCGGGCGCGCGCGGCGGCTGCTGCGGCCTCGGCGGCGGCAGCCTCGGCCTCGGCCTCCTCGGCGAGCGCCAGCGCGTCGTCGGAGTCGGCTACCGCTTCGGAGCCGTTGGGCTCGTCGTGAGCATCGCCGTTGAGCATCGACGAGGCTCGCTTGCGAGACGGCATGCGGCCCCCTGTCCTGTACGTGCAACGTCTATCATGAGAATGGCATTTTCAATTTTGAGTATCGCCTTGACGATACCCCATCTGCAGTTCCGTTCAGTTGGCCCTTCCAGCTGCGGAAATGCTGTTTCCGAGCTGTACGGACGCTCAGCGCAGTCGATCCTTGACGACCTTGCCGGTGGCGTTGGTGGGCAGCTCGTCGAGGAACTGTACATACCGCGGGACCTTGAAGCCCGCCATTCGCTGACGGCACCACGCGATCAGGTCGTTCTCGTCGAGGCCGGTGGCCGAAGAGCGAAGCACCACGAACGCCTTTCCCACCTGCCCCATCCGTTCGTCGGGCACACCGATCACCGCGGCCTGGGCGATCAACGGGTGTTCCGCCAGGAAACCCTCGATCTCCGCGGGATAGGCATTGAACCCGCCGACGATGAACATGTCCTTCTTGCGGCCCACGATGCGCAGTCGGCCGGAGTCCGTGAACGCGCCGAGATCGCCGGTGTGCAGCCATCCGTCGGTGTCGATCGCCTCAGCGGTTGCCACCGGGTCGTCGAGATAGCCCTGCATCACGCTGTAGCCGCGCACCAGCACCTCGCCGTCATCGGCGACGCGCACCTCGACGTCGGCGCAGGGCAGACCCGCGGTGGTGGCGACGTCGGTGAACGAGTCACCGGGACGCGACAGCGTCACGTTGCCCGACTCGGTCAGCCCGTAACCGGTCATCAACGTCTCGAACGGGAGCTCGTCGTGGATCCGGCGGACGAGCTCCACCGGGATGTCCGCCGCTCCCGTCACGCCTGCACGCAGCGTCGACAGCCTGCTCTTGTCGGCAACGGTCAGCAGCGAGTGATAGATCGTCGGCGGCCCCGGGGGCATCGTGATGCGTTCCCGCTCGATCAGTTCCACGACGCGATCGACGTCGAAGACGGCGACCGGCAGCATCGTCGCTCCGCGCAGGAAGGAGGCCACCAGACCGGCCTTCAGGCCGAAGGTGTGGAAGTACGGGTTGATCATCAGGTAGCGGTCGCCCTCGCGCAGATCCGCGAGCGTGGCCCACTCCTCGTACATCCGCAGCGTCTGACGGTGATTCATCATGGCGCCCTTGGGCCTGCCCGTGGTGCCCGAGGTGTAGATGACGTCGGAGACGTCGCCACCGTCGAGCCACTCGCCCGGGTCACGCTCGAATCGTGTTGCGGCGGTGAGGAAGTCCGACCTCAGGTCGATCGTCGGCACGTCGAGTGAGGTGCCGAAGTCCTGTCCGAGGAAGCCCGTCTGGACCATGACCGCCTTGGCGCCGCTGCGCGATACGACGTCGGCGGCCTCCTCGGCCTTGAACCGGGTGTTGACCGGCACCAGCACGGCGCCCGCGGTCATGATCCCGAACGCCGCGATGATCCATTCGGCCGAGTTGGGGGCCCACACCGCGACGCGGTCTCCCTTGCCGATGCCGAAGCCGGCGAACGCACCCGCCGCCGTCCGAATGCGTTCGGCGACGTCGGTGTAGGTGAGCCGCAGCGGACCGTCGACGATCGCCTCGGCGTCGCCGAACCGGTCCGCTGCACTCAGGACCATCTCGGGAATGGTCCGCCACGGTTGGGGCTCGGTCAAGCGGTGATCAGTCGAGAAAGGTTGCCGCCCATGATCTTTGCCTGATCCTCGACGGCAAGGTGCTCGAGCGCGGTTACGTAGTGCGTTGGCTCGGCCAGCCCTTCAGGGTGCGGCCAGTCGGAACCGTAGAGCACCTGCTCCACACCGATCAGGTTGATCAGGTCGTCGATGCCCTCCTCGTAGAACGGGCTGACGTAGATGCGGTTCTTGATCTCCTCCATCGGGTTGCCGAGGAAGGCCTCCGGCGCCTTCTTCCAGACCTCGGCCATGGAGTCGAGCAGCGGGAACATCCACTTCGATCCCGCCTCGACGATGCCCACCTTCAGCGTCGGGAACCGGAACAGTGCGCCGTGAATCACCCAGGAGGCCACCGCATCCTGGATGGGCCGCCACTCGTTGAGGATCGACATGGCGTTGGTCTGGAACGGCAGCATCTCCTGCGCGCCGCCGTCCCACTCCGACGTGTAGCGGGAGTAACCGCTGTCGCTCGAGTGCATGCCGACGAAGACGTCGTACTCCACGCACTTCTGCCAGAACGGGTCGAACTCGGGCAGCGCGAACGACCGCGGGCCGCGGAACCCGGGCACCGGGGCCGGGCGGATCAGGATGGCGCGGGCACCGCGCTTGACCGCCCACTCCAACTCCTCGATGGCCTTCTCGACGATGGGCAGCGTGATCACCGGGGTGGTGTAGATGCGGTTCTGGTAGTTGAAGCCCCACACCTCGTCCAGCCACTCGTTGAGTGCGTGCACGATGACGTGGATGGCCACCGGGTCGTCGGCCAGCCGCTCCTCGATCAGGCTGGCCAGCGTCGGGAACATCAGCGAGCGGTCCAGACCCAGTTCGTTCATCTTCTCGAGGCGCGGCGCCGGCTCGAAGAAGGCCGGGATGGCCCTCATCGGCTCACCGAAGAGCTCGCGCTTGCTCTTGCCGTCGGGGTTGCCGAACTTGAAGTACTCCTCCCAGGCTCCGGGCCTGGCGACCACCGAGAAGGTGGGGTTCGGGATGTAGTTGCTGATCTGGCCCTTCAGCGCAATCTTGGTGCGCCCGTTGACCTCGACGTACTGCACGACGTCCTTGTATTCCTTCGGCAGGAACTTGGTCAGCGCCTCGGGCGGCTCGTACAGATGGTTGTCCGCATCGAACAGCGGAAACGGGACGTCGACCCGGTGCGAAAGTTGACCCATTGGAATACTCCTTTTCCTATTGAGAGAATCCTATTCTCATATGCCGTCACATCGCAACGGGTTCGCGCAGCCGTTGCCGCACGACGAACTTCTGCACCTTGCCGCTGGCCGTGCGCGGAAAGTCCTCACCCGCCGGTACCTCGTGCAGTTCCTCGGGCCACTTCTGCCGTGCCACCCCCGAGCGTTCGAAGTGCGCACGGACCTCGTCGAGCGTCGGCATGGCGTACCCGGTCCTGGTGCGCAGTACGGCGGCCGTCCGCTCGCCGAGACGATCGTCGAGCGCGGCCACCACGACGGCTTCGGCCACCTGCGGCATGGCGAGCAGCACCTCCTCGACCTCGACGGCGCTGATGTTCTCGCCGCCGCGGATGATCACGTCGGCCTTGCGGTCGGTGATCGTCAGATAGCCGTCGGCGTCCAAGACGCCGACGTCACCGGTGTGGTACCAGCCGTCCGCGTCGAACGCCCTCGCGGTCAACTCCGGGTCGGTGTAGCCGAGGCACAGGTCGGGCCCGCGGCTGAGGATCTCCCCGTCCTCGGACAGCATCAGCTCGACGCCGGGGCGCGCGTTGCCGTCGGTACAGAGCCGCTTGTCCTCCGGTGCGTCGCGGCCCGAGCCCGTGATCGAGGGGTGTTCGGTGCTGCCGTAGGACCGGAACACGAAGACGCCCATGTCGGCAAGGCGTCTGGTCACCGCGACCGGCACGGTGGAACCGCCGAGACCCACGGTCTTGATGTGGCTGCGGTGCTCGTCGGTGCAGTCGGGATGGTCGAGCAGACTGGTGACGAAATAGGGCGGACCACCGCCGATGGTGATTCCGTCCGACTTCATCAGCGCCAGCACCGCGGCGGGATCGAAGACGTCGGCCAGGTCGATGGGGGCACCTTCGATGACCGGGATCAGGAACGCGCCGACCATCCCGATGAAGTGGCCGACGGGCGTGGCGGTCAGCTGCCTGCCGCGATCGTCCGGGTAGTTCGCCAACAGCTGGCGCGTCTCGAAGGCGAGGGTCTGGTGGCTGTGCACGACCCCCTTCGGGTCGCGCGTGGTGCCGGAGGTGAACGCGATCAACGCAGGGGCACCGGGGTCGGTCTCGACCGTGCCCGTCATCGGCACGTCGTCGAGAAGGTCCTCGAAGGAGGACTCCCCCACCAGAGCGACGATCGGCACGTCCGCGGACAGGTCCGGTTCGAAGGTCATCCGGCCGAACTGCCTGGTCGTGATGAACGCCTTCGGCTTGGCGGTCGCAAGGATGTGCGAGACCTCCTTGCGACCGTAGAAGTGCACGATCGGCACCACCACGGCACCGAGGAACGCCGAGGCCCAGAACGCGGCGGCGGCCTCCATCCAGTTGGGCAACTGCAGCGCCACGACGTCGCCGGGACCGACGCCCCGCCGGTGCAGACCGGCGGCGAGTCGGCGCGCTACGGCCTCGACGTCGACGAACGAGCCGGACCATGGACGCAACTCGGAATGCACGCAGAAGCCGGCGTCCGGGTGGGCCTCGAGCCCTTCGGCCAGCATCGCGCCCAGGGTCTCCGACGTCCACCAACCCTGTTCCTCGTAGTGTTTGACCAGTTCGGCGGGGATGATTCGCGAGGGTTTGGCGACCACACGGCGATGTTATTCTCCCGAAACGAGAATGCCAATATCACTAAACGAGAACGGCGGGACAACGACACATGGTCGACCTGGACATCGAGGACGGTTTGGCCGTCGTCACGATCGACCGTCCGCATGCTCGCAACGCGATCTCACTCGAGACGATGGATCAGCTCGATGAGGCTCTCGACGGGGCAAGGGGCGCGCGCGCCCTCGTGATCAAGGGCGCGGGTGACAAGGCCTTCGTCTCGGGCGGAGACCTCAAGGAGCTCAGCGCGCTACGGACCGAGGCCGACGCGGCGGCGATGGCCCGCCGCATGCGCGGGGTTTGCGACAGGATCGCAGGCTTCCCGGGCCCGGTGCTCGCGGCACTCAACGGCCACGCGCTCGGCGGCGGTGCCGAGGTGGCCGTGGCCGCCGACATCAGGTTGGCCGCCGACGACGTCAAGATCGGGTTCAACCAGGTGACGTTGGCGATCATGCCGGCCTGGGGAGGCGCCGAGCGGCTCGCTGAACTGGTCGGCAAGGGCAGGGCGCTGCTCCTGGCAGGCACCGGCTCGATCCTGGATGCGGCCGAGGCCCAGCGGGTCGGCCTGGTCGACGTGGTCGTGCCGCGCGCCTCGTTCGAGGACGAGTGGCGCACCGTTGCCCGCGCGCTCGCCGCCGCGCCGGCCGCCGCCATCAAGGGCGTGATCGCGGGAAGCTCGCCGGAGGAGGCGATCGGCGCGTTCGCCAAGCTCTGGGTGTCCGACGAGCACTGGGCCGCGGCCGACAGGGTGATGAACCGCGCCAGGCGGACCGACTAGCCGACGACCCTGACGGGGTCGCGTCCGTCCCAGTCGCTCGCCGCGTCGCGCACGAAGGCGCCCATGCCGCTGGTGATCTCGTCGAGTTCCATGATCTCGAAGACCGTGGCGGGGGCGCCCGGCGGCTCGACGTAGGCGAAGCGGGTCGACGGCGCGCCGTGGGATTCGACGTTGCGCCACACCACGGGCCAGCCCTCCGCCTCGGCGGCAGCCACTGCGGAGTCGAGATCGTCCACCCACCATGCCAATTGGTGGAAGCCCTCCCGACCGCCCGCGAGGAACTCGGTGAAGATCGACGGGGTGTCGCCATGCTGGTGGATCAACTCGACCTGCAGCTCACCGGAGTTGGCGAGCGCGATC
The DNA here is from genome assembly GCA_025963385.1 of Mycobacterium sp. Taxonomy (GTDB): domain Bacteria; phylum Actinomycetota; class Actinomycetes; order Mycobacteriales; family Mycobacteriaceae; genus Mycobacterium. The sequence continues at coordinate 58,757 of JAOPUT010000283.1, read as the reverse complement.
GAGATGGTCACCTCGCACGGTTCGCCGCGATAGACCACCTGCTGCGTGTGCTCGCGGACGACGAACCACGGTCCGATCCCCATCGCCACCCATCCAGCCAGGGCGGAATCGAGATCTCGCACCACGTAACCGATCTGGCGAATCGGGCCTGGCAGTGATGCGGTCACGACATGCCTGCCGTGGCGGAGGCGCCCGCGAAGGATCTCGCGGCCTTGCGGAGCGGGGTCGCCTTGCCGTCATCCAGTGGTGACAAGCCGATGGCGAGTTTCATGGGCATCCGACTCCACCTTCATCATCTGGGCCCCGGTTTGTGCGCCATTCTGGCCATCGTGGGGTAATCACGTTCTAAAATCTGGAAATGACCTTTCCAGCATCTCGGACGCTACTCCGACGCTCGTCCGTCGGCCTTGGTCCGCTGCTGGCGGTGGTAGGTCTGGTACTCGGCACGGGCGTGGCGGCCGCGGACGACGACCCGGTGCCCGGGCCTCCGCTGCACTCCGTGCAGTACACCGTCTTCTCCGAGACGCCCTTCCGGAACGCCGAGATCTACTACCGCGACGTCGATCCGGCGAACTGGGCCGATTACAGCCACAACCCGTACCAGTTCAGCCCCAACGTCGAAGCCGACACCGGACCCAACCAAATGTGGACGATGAACGTCATGCTGGCCAATCCGGACCAGTGGGCGATGGTGACGGTCAGCAGCCTGGACTCGCCCAAGCGGCCCAACTTCCACTGCGTGCTCGCCGTCGACGGCAACGTCGTGGCCACCAATCAGGGGCCCAAGGGGGCGCTCTGCTCGTTGCGCAACTGGTGAGTCGCGAGACCCGTGAATCAGGCCGACGCCGTGGCGCTCTCCGCTGGACGCCGGTCTCCTTCGAAGCGGCGCAGCCATTCCTCGCAGAACGCCAGCATCTCGGCATGACCGTTCGACATGCCGAGCGCCTGCTCCAGCACCAGCACCTGGGAGACACTTGTCGCGAACAGCGCCCACACCACCGGAGGCACGTCGCCGACGTCGTAGCCGTATCGCTTGAGCGCCGCCGTCATCGCCTCGACCTGCTGCTCGCGGAATCGCTCGGCGTAGAACGCGATCTCGGTCCGAAGAGCCTTGCGATGGTTGGCAAGACCCATGAACTCCATGGTCAGCTGCGTCGTCTGGGGATCGGTGCCGAACTCCCACAACGCCCACAGCGGCTGGTCCGACTGAAGGGCCTCGGCCAGTGCTTCGAGGCCCTGCTTGGCCCTGCGGCGGAACACCTCGATGAACATCTCGTCCATCGTGCGGAAGTAGTAGTGCACCAGCTGGGGTTTCAGCGCAGCCCGCTCGGCCACGCGGCGCGACGTCACCGCGGCGTAGCCGTCCTCCAGCATCAACTGTTCGGCGGCGTCGAGCAGCACGCCGCGGTTCTTGGACTCCGGCCCCCCGATCCTCCGGTCCGATGCCATGCCCACACTTCCTTCGCCGTCGGGTCGATTCGCCAACAAATCGTAGACGCAGGTCGGCCGTGTGACCTTGACCATGACCTTACGCGATGCTAAGCATGTGCTCAGCACTTTCAGCCCATGGATTGCGCCGTCGCGTCGGACAGTCGCACCCTCCCCGTTTCCCGCCTCACGGCATCGGAAGGAACCCACGAGATGACCGCTGACTTCGACACCGTCGACTACTTCACCGATCAGTCCCTGGTGCCCGACCCGCACCCCTACTTCGATCACCTGCGCAGCAAGTGCCCGGTGGTGCGTGAGCCGAACTACGGCGTGCTGGCGATCACCGGCTACGACGAGGCGAACACCGTCCTCAAGGACACCGACACGTTCTCGTCGTGCATTGCGGTCGGCGGCCCGTTCCCGCCTCTGCCATTCACCCCCGAGGGTGACGACATCTCCGACCTCATCTCGACGCACCGCAGCCAGTTGCCGCTGTTCGAGCACATGGTCACCATGGATCCGCCCGACCACACCAACGCCCGCTCCCTGCTCAACCGCCTCCTCACCCCGAGTCGGCTCAAGGAGAACGAGGACTTCATGTGGCGACTGGCCGACGAGTGCCTCGACGACTTCATCGCCGACGGCAAGTGCGAGTTCCTGTCCGCGTACGCAAAACCCTTCTCGCTGTTGGTGATCGCCGATCTGCTCGGGGTTCCCCACGAAGACCACGACGAGTTCCGCGCAGTCCTCGGCGCTCCGCGCCCCGGCTCCCAGGTCGGCTCGCTCGACGGCGAGATCGTCGCGCTGAACCCGCTCGAGTGGCTCGACGAGAAGTTCATCTCCTATCTCGAGGAGCGACGCAAGACACCCAAGGACGACGTGCTCACCGCGCTGGCCACGGCGAAGTACCCCGACGGCTCCACGCCCGAGGTCATCGACGTCGTCCGCTCCGCGACGTTCCTGTTCGCCGCGGGCCAGGAGACCACCACGAAGCTGTTGTCCGCGTCGATCAAGGTCCTCGGCGACCGGCCCGACATCCAGGAGGCCCTGCGCAAGGACCGCAGCCGCATTCCGATCTTCGTCGAAGAGGCCCTCCGGATGGATGCGCCGGTGAAGAGTCAGTTCCGACTTGCCAAGAAGCACACCGAGGTTGGCGACACCGAGGTACCCGCGGGAACGATTTTGATGGTGTGCCCCGGCGCCGTGAACCGGGACCCCGTGCGGTTCGAGAACCCACACGAGTTCAGCCTGGACCGCAAGAACGTCCGCGAGCACATCGCCTTCGGCCGCGGCGTGCACTCCTGCCCGGGTGGCCCGCTGGCCCGGGTCGAGGGTCGGGTGTCGATGGAACGCATCCTCGACCGGATGGCCGACATCACCATCGACGAGGAGAAGCACGGACCCGCGGGCGCTCGGAGCTACAACTACGAGCCCACCTTCATCCTGCGGGGACTCACCGAGATCAACATCGAGTTCTCGCCCGTCACATAGGCCACTTGAGGCCGGAATCCGTTCCTGGAAAACGCCTTACGAGGCAACGGTGCCCGATAGGCTGCAGGCGAAGCACATTCGCAACGACGGGAGTTGGCCGTGGCCACCACAATGAGGTCAGCGGCGCCGGCGCTGGGTGCCGCACTGGTGGCGCTCGCCGCGGTGTCCGCCCCTGCGGCCCATGCGGCAGCACAGATGCGGATCGGCAACTACGAGGTGCTCAACGACCGCTGGAACGATCACTCGTGGGTGTGGTCGGTCACGCACTCCTGCAACGGCGACGATCCCGGTTGCGGCACGTACTTCGACGATCCGGTGATCGCTCCGCACACCGACAATCTCAATGTCATCGCCATCCCGCGACCGCTGAAGAGTCACCGATTCCAGAACACCGCGTTCTACGCCGACGGCCGCTACACCCTCACCGTCGACGTGGACGACGGTGTGCGCTGCATCGGCTACAACCTGCCCTCGCACGACGTCTACTCCTGGGATGCGGCGACCCTGGCGGGCACCATCGACTCCACGTACGACGCGGGGTGCTATGGCGCGCCGGGCGGCACCAGCACCTATACCTTTTCGCTGCAACGCATGTGAGCCGGTCGGGGCTGCTCCGAACTCAGATGTCGCCGCGCGTCCACACACTGGCACCGTTGCGGGCGTCGCACGACAGGAACAGACCGTCCGGAGCCTGCGCCATGGAGCCGTCGCGACCGGAGCAGCTGCTGCCCTCGAACTTGACTCCGAGCATGTTGGTGGTGCGGAACCAGCGGGGCGCATACCGACGCGGTGATCCACAGAACAGCAACCTGCCCCAGTCCGTCACGCCGAACACGTAGTAGGTGGTGTTGTCGCACGGAGCCCCGAGCACGGCACCCGGCTGGATACCCGGCGCGCAAGCGGGCTCGTTGCACGAGGTCGGGTCGTCGGAAGGGGCCGGATCGGCAGGATCGGCCGTCGCCGGGGACGCCGTCAGTAGTCCGACGGCGACGAGGGTAGCCGCGGCGGCTACGACGGTTCGCACGTTAGCCACTGTCGCACAGATGAGAGTGAAATTCTCTCTTTCGGAGAAGATCTCCGGTGCAGCTCGTGGCGCGATCCGGGCGGCCGCGGCTGCCCGTCCGAACCCATCCGCAGTCTGCACGAAGAGTGATATTCTCCAGATAAAGAATGGCATTGCCGTGCGCCGACGCGGTACGGCGGCGATCATGCTTGCAGGACGCAACGAGGGGCGGTTCATGGTCGCGACGAAGGTGACGCGGGGTGCCGCATGCATTGCCACGGCGATGACGGCGATGACCGCGCTCGCGATCTCGCCCCGGGCCGGTGCCGAATACGAGCAATACGCCATGAACGGCACGTTCTCCGTCGTGTCCAATGGCGAATGGGCCAGGATGAACGACCGCTACCAGGACGAGCCCACGGTGCGCAGCACCTGGACGGTCACCAGCACGTGCTCGACGGCCATCACCTGCGCGGGCAAGGTCACCAGCACGCTGGGGTGGACCGAGGACATCTACACCACGATGGGCAGTGAGTGGTACGTCAAACACTATGTGCCCGACTGGATCCCGTGCCCAGACGGCTCCACCGCCCCCGGTCTTCAGGTGTACAAGATCTACCGCGCCACCGATGACGGCATGGCTGACGTGAAGTCCCCCAACTGGCTCGGCGAGGACGAGACCACCGGGGTGAGCGGCAACTGCGGCCGCAACCGTTCGCTCGTGCTCAACCTGCCGGTGAAGATCACCAAGCTCGACTGATTAGTACCCACCCGATGCCGCACCCTAGTGCGGCATCAGGTCCTTCCACGTCTTCGGAAGCGGAATCCCCACCGCGAGATTCGTCACCGTGTACAGCTTCCCGTCCGACCCCACGTACTGACCCGTTCGCGGGTTGTACTCGGCGACCGCGATCTTCGGCTGCGCCCCCGGCGCAGTGGTGCCGAAGGCACTCGGCGCCGCGGGGACGGCACCGTTATCGGCCGGCGGCCCAGGCAGGGGCCCGGCCGGAGCCGCGTCGGGAGCAGGCCCCGGCGGTGGGGCGACTGCCGGTATCGGCTGACCGTTGAGCGAGTTGCCCTCCGGCGGAGGTGGTGGCACCGCCGCGGGAGTGAAGGGCGCCTCGAGCGGCGACACCGGCGCAACACCCGGTGGCGCTCCCGGCGGCGTGCCCGCCGGAATCGCGCCTGGCGGCAGCGGCGTTCCCGCCACCGGCGCGAAGATGTTGTCACTGATCGAAGGGCTGTCGTCGATCGGAATGCCCTGGGCGATCAGGCTGGGATCGAACGGTGCGGGACCCGTGACGTGCTGGCGCATCGCCAGCGGGACGAACGGCGTGTCGCTGTTGCAGATCTGCACCGTGGGCGCCCGCTTCCCGGGATGCCTGATGCAGGGGAAGTTGCGCACGCCACGCACCGAGATCGGGGAATCCTGCGGCAGTTTGCAGTAGATCCCGTCCGGGGTGTCGATGTCGGACAGGTCGTCGGGCGACCGCCATGCCGACGGTGGCAGGAAGCCGACCGTGCACGCGGGCGGGTCGCTCACCGTGGCGGCGAAGTCACCTCGCGGGGCACCGGTCGAATCCGAGCCGGACGAATATGACTCCTGCTGGGCGATATACGGCGGGAGCAGCACCAGGAGCTGTTCGAGCGAGGCGTTGTACGTCATCAGGATCTCGCCGACCGTACCGAGGTTCGCCAGAAGCACCGGCAGCGTCGGCTTGAGCTGGTTGAGCAGGGCGTCGGTCTCGTCGGCGAAACTCGGAAAGCCTTGCAGCACCTTGCGGAACTGAGGATCGTCCGTCGCGAGCTGCCCGGTGAAGCCCGCCAGACTGCGGGCCCACGTCCGGATCGAGTCGGCGGTCGCCGCCTGTCCTTCGAGAAGCGGCCGGCTGTCCGCGGCGAGCGTACGCGTCTGATCGGCGACACCGTTGAGGTCGGCGCTGAGCTTCGCACCCGAGTCCAACAGCGACCCGAAGTCGTCACCGGCGCCGTTGAATCCCTTGTAGGTCTCGTCGAGCAGCGCAGCCAACCTGTCCTTGGGGAACGTACCGACCAGATTGCTGACCTTGTCCAGGACCGGGCCGACCGGAGCCGGAATGGTCACGTTCTCGACCGTGATGGTCGAATCGTCCTGCAGGTATGGCCCCGAGTCCGTCCGCGGTTGCAGGTCGACGTACTGCTCGCCGACCGCGGAGACACTCTGCACGTTGGCCTGCAGGTCGGCGGGAATCTTGGGCGACGTGGCGATCGACAGCGTCGCCTCCGCTCCCGTCGGCGTGAGCTTGACGTCGGTCACCTTGCCCACTTCGACGCCGCGATACGTCACGTTGCTGAACCGGTAGAGCCCACCGGAACTCGGCAGCTTGAGCGTGACGGTCAGCCTGCCGACCCCGAGCAGGGTCGGCGCCTGGATGTAGGTGAACGCCATGACGGCCACGCCGATGATCGAGACGACGGTGAAGATGGCCAGCTGAATCTTGATGAACCGCGTCAGCATTAGCCGCCTCCTGCCGGGGGTGCCAGGTCGGTGAGCTCTCCGCTTCCCGGTGCATACGGTCCGGCGAAGATCGGGCCACCGCGCGAGGGCGGCGGGCCGTCACTCGCGGCGTCGCCATCTGCCGACTGCGGGACCATCGGCAGGACCGGACCGGTCACCGGCGGCATCGGCGGAGGCGCCTGCGCGGGAAGCGATCCCGGGCCCGGAAGGCTCTTCGCCGCTCCCGGGGGGTCGGCCTGAAGGCCGGCCGTCGGCGGGTTGCCTGGCAGCGCCGACAGCGGGCCACCCGGTGGCGGCGGCTCGAGCGGACGGCCCAGCGGGTCGTAGGTGTAGCGCTGGAAGTAGGGCTCACCAGGCAGCGGCACCAGATCGCGACCCTCCTGGCCGGCACGCGAACCGAGGAAGATCGACTTCCGCAGGCGAGGACCGGAGATGTCCACCGTGGCGAAGAGGTTGATGAAGTCGCCGCGCACCGCACGGTCGATGAGGTTCTGGCCGTACGGGAACACCGTCGCGTAGGCCAGGCTCGCATCGAGGTCGGGTCCGACGTCGGCGAGTGCCTGAATCGTCGGGGCCAGGTTCTGCAGGTTCTTCACCAGGTCGGCCTGGGTGTCGTTGACGAGCCGGTTGGCGGTGTCGCTGAACCGACCGAGTTTGGTGAGTGCGGTGGTGAGTTGCGGCCGTTCCCGGTCGAGCACCTCGAGTGCACGCGGAATCCGTTGCAGCGCTTCGTTGATGACATCGCGCCGCCCGGCGATCGTGGATGCCACCCGGTTCAGTGCCTCGATGGTGGCGACGAGGCTCTGGCGCTGCTGATCGAGCGTCCCGACGAAGGTGTCGAGCTGGGTCAGCAGATCGCGGAAGTCGTCCTGGCGCCCGGACAGCGCCGCGTTGAACGTGTGCACCACATCGCCGAGCTGACCGAGTCCACCCGCGTTCACGACGACCGACAGCGACGAGAGGGTCTGCTCGGTCGTCGGATAGGTCGACGAGTCGTTCAGTCCGATCGTGGCACCCGGCGCGAGCCTGCCCTCGGGCGGCTGACCCACCGGCGGATTCAGGGCGAGGTGCATCGAACCCAGCAGGCTGGTCTGCCCGACGCTGGCGACCGCGTTGGCCGGGATGACGACGCCCGGCTGCACGGAGATCTCGACGTTCGCGTGCCAGTCCTGGACGTCCATCCTTCCGACGCTTCCGACGACGACGTCGTTCATCAGCACCGGCGAATTCGACTCCAGCGTGGCGATGTTGGCGATCTGGACGTGGTACGTCACGGCATCGGAACCGCGTCCCACGGCACCGGGCAGTGGGAGCGAGTTGATGCCCTGGAACGCACAGCCGGTGGCCGTGAGTGCCACGCAGGTCGCGGCGGCGAAGAGACGCCGCATCGAAGCTCCACTCATCATGACGGCGGTGTCCCCTCGACGGGTGGCGGTCCGGGATCCGGTCCCGGTGCGGGCGCAGGCGCCTCCGCGGGAAGCAGCATTCCCGGCAGGCTCGGCGCGCCCTGGTCGACGGGTGCCGCAGGCGCCGGTCCGGGCAGCGGCGGCCCGATCCGCGGCGGATCCGTCGGCACGGGGGCTCCGGGATACAACGCGGGGAACGGCGCCAACGGAGTGCGGTCGTTCACGGGCAGCGGCACCCCTGGCGGTCCCATGCCGGGAGGCGGCGGCACGTCGCCGTCCAGCCCGGTGTAAGCGGATACCGCGGGCGGAATCTCGGGTGGCATCGGCGCACCGCCCTCGCCGCCGGGGGCCAACTTGGGGTCGGCGTAGATGATGTTCTCCGGGGTTGCCGACTTCGCCAGGTACGGATTGATCGGCACCGGAATGTAATTCAGGTTGAGCAGCCTCAGCGCCGGGCCCAGGTACTGGTTGCACAGCTTCGCGGTCTCGGGCGCGGTGGTGTTCTGCGTCGCGCCGATCATGCCGCACACGAACTGCATCGGGCTGGCCAGGTTCGGGATCGAGAAGCCGCCGCGGACGGCCCCGAGGTCGGGGTCGTAGATGTTGTACGCGTTGGCGAATGCGTTGGGCGTGACGTGCAGCACCTGCTCGAAGTCGTCCTTTACGTCGACCAGGGTCTGGCTCACCTGGGCCAGTCCCTGGAGCTGCTCGGCCGTCTGGTTCCTGGTGCCCGCGACGAATCTCTTCACCTCGTCGGTGGCGACCGAGAGGTTGGTCAGCGCACCGTCGAGATCGGATTTGCTTCCGTCCAGGACGCTGGACAGGGTCGCCAACCGGTCGTTGAACGAAACGATCTGCTCGTTGCTGTCCCGCAGCGCCGTGACGAACACCTGAAGGTTCTTGATGATGTCGACGAAGTTGCCGCTGCCCTCGGCCAGGATCCGACCGACCCCGGAGAGTTCGGTCAGCGTCTGGCGCAGTTTGTCACCGTTGCCGTCCAGTGCGTTGGCCGCGCTGTCGATGAACCGTCCCACCGACGTGGTCGACATGTCACTGGTGGGGCCGAGATCGGTTGCCAGGCGCTGGAGTTGGCGTTTCACCTCGTCCCACTCGACGGGAACGGCCGTCCTGTCCATCGGGATCACGGCACCGTCGGCCATCTTCGCGCCCCCGGCCGTGGCGCGGTACGCAGGCGTCAGCTGAACGTAGCGGGCGGCGACCAGGTTCTGGGCGACGATCACCGCCTTGGCATCGGTGGGTACGGCAACGCCGTGGTCGACCTTCAGCGTCAGCTTCGTCTGAGTGCCCTGCGGCTCGATGGAATCGATCGTGCCGACCTTGACACCCGATACCTTGACGTCGTCACCCGGGTAGATCGCCGTCGCCGTGGGGAAGAAGGCGGTGATCTCCGTCGGCGCGAAGAACGCGGCCCGCACCGCGAGGAAGCCGCCGCCGACGAGTGCGATCACCAGCGCCGCCACCACGGCGGGGACGAGCCAGCTTCGCGACCGGGCCATCATCGCGAGCCTCCGGGAACGGCGTTGTACGGCAACGGGAGTTCCGCACGCGGACCGGTCTGCTCGGGCGGTGCTCCTGCTCCGAACGCACCGCGCCGGAAGCCGAATGCGTAGTCCAGGAAGGGCTGCAACAACTGCGCAGGCTGGAAGTTCGGCACGTAGGCGGTGTAGTACGCGCCACTGGAGACCGCTTCGCTCAGCGTGGTCTGGTACTTGGCAGCGCCGGGGATGGCCTTGGCGAGGTTGTCGCGGTTGCGCACCAGCACCTCGTTCACCTTGTTGAGCCGTTCCAACGTTGGTGCCAATACCTTTTCATTGTCGGCCACCAGCCCGACCAACTGCTTGGACACGGCCGAGGTGTTGGCGAGCAGGTCGACGATCGCCTGGCGGCGGTCGACGAGGACGCCCAGCAGATCGTTGGCATTGAGGATCAGGCTGTTCACCTGTCCGCTCCGTTCCGAGAGGATTCCCGTGACGTCCGAGGCGGACTTGAGGAGTTCGGCAAGGGTCTCGTTGCGGCTGTTGAGCGACCGGGACAGCCGCGTGAGGCCGTCGAACGTGGGGCCGAGCTGCGGCGCGATCTGGTCGAGCGTGGTCGACAGCGTGTCCAGCGACTGGTTGAGCTGCTGGGTGTCGGTGCCTGCGGTGTTGCTCGTCAGCTCGCCCACCGCGTCGCTCAGCGAGTAGGGCGACGACGTCCTCGACACCGGGATCGGGTCATTGCGGTTCAACGTTCCGCTGCCCGCCGATTCCAGCGTCAGCACCCGCTGGCCGAGCAGCGACCCGGTGCGGATGTGTGCCGACGTATCCGATCCGAGCGGATACTTGGCCGCGACGGTGAACCGGACGAGGGCATCGCCGTTGTCCAGCGAAACATCGGTCACCGTACCGACTTTGATGCCCGACAGGGTGACGTCGTTGCCGACGTAGATGCCACCCGCCTCGTCGAACCGGGCCTGGTACTGCAGCGACGTCGCGTAGGCCAGCAGCCGTTCCGGCTGGAGCCCGACGGCGATGACGAGGATGGCGAGCACGACGCCCATGAGGCCCGCTCGGATCAGGCTTGCGCCACGGTATTTGATCATTACGGCTCAGCGCACCTTCCATTTTCTTGCTTCACGAAGGGGAAGAACGAAGCCCTGCCCTGAAGGTCCGTGACGCGGATGGAGAGTTCGCAGATGTAGTACTGCACGAAGGAGCCGTAGGCGCCGATTCTGGCGAGTTTCCGGTAGTTGCCCGGCGCACGCTGCAGTGCGCCGTCGAGATAGCCCTTGCCGCTTTCGAGGTTGGGAGCCAGCCGGTTCAGCTGATCCACCGTGGCCTTGAGCGGCGGCCGCGCCTGGGTGAGCAGATCGGCCAGCGATGAGGTGCCGTTGTCGAGCGAGGTGATCGCCGCGCCGATCGGGTCGCGGTCCTGCGACAGGCCACTGATGAGCTTCTCGAGCCGGTCGATCGACCCCGAGAACTGGTCACCGTCCTTGGAGACGGTCGCGAGCACGGTGTTCAGGTTGTCGATCAGCTGCTCGGTGGTGGCGTTGTTGTCGGCCAGCGTGCTGGTGAAGGACGACGTCTTGGACAGCAGGGAGTCGAGGGTGCCGCCCTGGCCCTGGAACACCTGGACCAGGGACGCCGAAAGTGCGTTCACGTCCTGCGGATTGAGGCCCTGGACAACGGGTTTCAGCCCGCTCAGCAGCAGGTCCAGGTCCAGCGCGGGCTGGGTGCGGTCGATGGGAATCTGGGCGCCGGGCGGCAACAGCCGAGTCGAACCGGGGCCGTCGACGAGATCGAGGAAGCGGTCGCCAGTGAGGTTGAGGTAGCGGATGGCGGCCTTGGTGCCGCTGGTGAGCTTGATCGCGCGGTCGGCGTCGAAGTCGACGAGCACCGAGCGGTCGGATTGCAGTGACACGTCGGTCACGGTGCCGACCCGGATGCCTGCGACCCGTACGGTGTCGCCGGTCTCGAGCCGCGAGGCGTCGGTGAAGACCGCCGAGTAGCCGTTGGTGGATCCGGTGCGGTACTGCCCGAAGGTGAAGAACAGGAACACGGTCAGCAGCGCCATGATCGACGCGAAGATTCCGAACTTGATGAGCATGCCCCGCGAGCCGGTCATCCGGGCATTCCGATCTGCGCGCTGTTCCGTGGCGGACCCTGGATCGGCCCGAACAGCGCCTGCTTGAGCGCGTCCGAGTTGAGCAGGACGCCCTGGTTTCCGTACTTCCACGGGTTGGCCCCGACGTCGGTGACGAGGAACGGCGGGCGCTTGCCGTTGGGCACGGTGGGCAGCATCTGGTCCTTGCAGGACGGTCCACTCTTGGCCGCGACCTTGGGCAGATCCTCGGGGTAGTGGTAGCGCTCGACGCCCAACGTGAAGCTGGCGGAGACGTCGACGCCGGGGCGGTCAGCAGGTGGGGTGTGCACGAAGGTGTTGAGGCCCTGCACGCCGCAGCGGAGGTTGTCGCTGTACTGGTCGAGAACGGTGGTGGTGGGCACCAACATTCGCAGGTCGTCGGTGAGCGCCTGGCGGTTGGTGCCGATCACGTCGTTGCCGGTGTCCGCCAGGCCGATCGCGCTGAGCAGGAAGCCGTCGAGGTTCTTCTCCTGGTCGACGATGGTGTTGCTCAGCTTGGTGGTGTTGTCGATGACGTCGACGAGATCCGGTGCGGCGTCGGCGTACGCGTTGAGCGCCGCAGGCGCGACCTCCAGATCGCGGTTGATGTCGTCCAGACCGGGATTGACCTGCTTGAGGAAGTGGTCGAAGTCCGTGACCGTCTGACCCAGTTTCTCGCCGCGGCCGTTCAACGCCCCCGAGATCGCGGCGAGGGTCTGGTTGAGCTTCACCGGATCGACGGACTTGAGCACCGAGGTGAGCTGTTGGAAGACGGTGTTGGTCTCGACGGTGACGTGGTCGGCGGTGACCTGCGCTCCCACGGCGAGCGGGGTCGACGACGGGTTGGGGGGCTCGGCCATCTCCACGAACTTGGCGCCGAACACCGTGGACGACGTGATGTCCACGGCGACGTTCGAGGGAATGTCCTTGAGCTGTGCGGGATCCATCGCCAAGTGCAGGATCGCCTTGCCGTCGGGACTGGTCTCGATCGAGGTGACCTGGCCGACCTGAACGCCGCGCATCTTGACCTTCGCCTCGGGATTCATCACGAGGCCGGCACGTTCGGAGACCACGGTCACCGGAACGGTCTGGCCGAAGTCACCGCGGAACATGCCGACGGAGAAGACGACGACGGCCACCAGGACGGCGACGGTGGCCAGGCCCGCGAGCGGGCGGACGACTGATGACGACATCGATGCCCTCCCCTAGCCCGAAAGGTTGAAGTTGCCGTTGGAGCCGTAGACGGCCAGGGACACGAGCAGGGTCACCGACACCACGATGATCAGCGACGTCCGCACCGCATTGCCCACCGCGACACCGACACCCGAGGGCCCACCGGTGGCGAAGTATCCGTAATAGGTGTGCACCAACAGGATCGCCAACGCCATGCAGATGGCCTGGAAGAACGACCACAGCAGATCGATCGGGTTCAAGAACGTCCCGAAGTAATGGTCATAGAGCCCGCCGGACTGACCGAACAGCACCACCGTGGTGAACCGCGACGCGATGAACGACAGGATCACCGCGATCGAGTACAGCGGGGTGATCGCGATCATCCCGGCCACGATGCGGGTTGACACCAGGTACTCGACCGGCCGGATGCCCATCGACTCCAGCGCGTCGATCTCCTCGTTGATCCGCATCGCCCCCAGCTGCGCTGTCACCCCGGCACCGAACGTGGCAGCCAACCCGATCCCGGCGACCACCGGCGCCGAGATGCGGACGTTGATGAACGCGGCCAGGAACCCGGTCAGCGCCTCGATACCGATGTTGCCCAGCGAGCTGTAACCCTGCACGGCCAACGTGCCACCGGTGGCCAGGGTCAGGAACCCGACGATCACCAGCGTGCCACCGATCATCGCCAGAACACCGGCGCCCATGCTGATCTCGGCGATCAGGCGCACGATCTCCTTGCGGAAGTGCGCGGCCGCGTGCGGCGTCCCACCGATCGCGCGCCCGAAGAACAGCGTCTGATCGCCGATCCGCGCCAGCACCCCGACCGGACGGTTGAACGTGCGAAAGACCCTCGGGTAGGTACCCCGCAGAACCTGCATGGTGCCCATGGGCCGCCCCTACTTCGCCGTCAACTGGATGCCGATGGCCGTAACGACGACGTTGATGACGAACAACGCCATGAACGCGAACACCACCGTCTCGTTGACCGCATTCCCCACGGCCTTGGCGCCACCACCGGTGATCGTCAACCCGCGGTAGCAGGCGATCAACCCGGCGAACAACCCGAACAACGCCGCCTTTACACACGAGATGATCACCTCGGGCACCCCGGTCAACAACGTGATCCCAGCGGCGAACGCGCCGGGGTTGACGTCCTGGACGAACACCGAGAAGAAGTAACCACCCAGGATTCCGATGATCACCACCAGACTGTTGAGCAGCAGCGCCACCAGACCCGAGGCCAGCATCCGTGGCGTCACCAGACGCTGCACCGGGTTGATGCCCAGCACCTCCATGGCGTCGATCTCCTCGCGGATGGTGCGCGACCCCAGATCCGCGCACATCGCCGTCGCGCCTGCCCCTGCCACGATCAGCACCGTCACCAACGGACCGACCTGAGTCACCGCACCGAACGCCGCACCCGCACCCGACAAGTCCGCAGCACCAAGCTCGCGCAGCAGGATGTTGAGGATGAAGCTCACCAGCACGGTGAAGGGGATGGCGACCAGCAGCGTCGGCGCCAGCGACACCCGCGCCACGAACCACGACTGCTCCAAGAACTCCCGCCACTGAAACGGCCTCTTGAAGATGAACAGGAACGCGTCCACCCCCATCGAGAACAGCCCACCGACGGCCTGCATCGGCCCCGCGAATCCCCTGGGCAACGAGATACCCGGCGACCAGCGTTCGGGTCCCTTAACCGCCATTGGTCCAAGGTCCTTCCAAGATCGTCACGGCCGGTTGGGCTGTCGGGCCGCCAATGTTGTGCGCCAGTGCAATCCGCGCCCCACCGATCCGATCGACGGCGCCACCGCGGAGTTGTTGGTACAACTCGACGCACTGTGCCACACGGGTGGCCCCCAGCGGGTGACGTTCGGCGTTTGAATTGGCTGCGAGATCCACGGGCCACGCGACGCCGACGGCCGCAGACGCGTCTCGCAAGACCGACGTCATCGTCGACTCATGGTGACGCGCAATGGAACCCGACCCGCGTGCAGTCTCACCGATCTTGAAACGTCGGCGTGCCTTGGCATTGCCGCGTACGTCGCCGCACACATCTAGGTGACCGCGCCTACGGTCTTCAGCTCGATGATGCGATCCCAGTCCAGCCCAAGCTCTTCGAGGACCTCGTCGGTCTGCTCGGCGAAGGCGGGCGCAGGCCCGGTGTGCGGAGCCGCGACGTCGAACTGCACCGGGTTGGCGACGAGCTCGAGTTCGCCGGCGCGGACGATGTAGTCGTTGGCACGCACCTGGGCGTCCTCGGCTGCCTGGAGCGTGTCCTGTACGGGAGCCCAGGGCCCCGCCAGGGTGGCAAACCGTGCGCTCCACTCAGGGAGGGTCCGGGTGGCGATGACCTCGCGCAGGATCTCCACTGCCTCTGCGGTGTGCTCGGCGATCGATTCGACCGTGGCGAAACGCGGGTCGTCGATGAGGTCCTCACGGTCGACGTGGCGGCAGACGTCGGCCCAGAACTTGGTGGGCTGCATCATCACCAGCGAGATGTAGCGGTTGTCCTTCGTCGCGTACACGCCGACGAGCGGGTTGATCGGTGACCCGTGGACACCGGGGGGCGGTGCCACCATCAACTGGTTGAGGTGGGACGTCAACGCGATGGTGTGCCCCATGGCCCACAGGCCGCTGCCCAGCAACGAGACGTCGACGGTCGACGGTTCGCCCGTGCGCTCGCGCTTCAGCAGTGCCGCGGCGATGCCGCCCGCCAGATTGGTTCCCGAGATGGTGTCGCCGTAGGCCGGGCCGGGAGGACCGACCATGCCCTCGGTGCCAGGCGGGGTGATGGAGGCGGCGGTGCCTGCCCGGCACCAGAACGCGGTCATGTCGTAACCGCCCTTCTCCGCCTCGATACCGCGCGGGCCGAGCGCACTCCCCCTGGCGTAGATGATCTTCGGGTTGACCGCACGGATGTCCTCGACGTCCATTCCGAACTTCTTGCGGTGTCCTGGAAGGAAACTCGTCAGGAAGACATCGGCCCGGCGGGCGAGTTCGAGCAGGACCTCACGTCCCTCGGGCTTCGACACGTCGAGGCCGATGCTGCGCTTACCGCGGTTGGCGTGCTCGATGTTGGGGTTCGGGTCGCCCTCCACCCGCAGTGGGCCGGTCTGGCGCAAACCGCGCTGCGGATCGCCGGTGACCGCGTGCTCGACCTTGATGACGTCGGCGCCCCACTCGGCGAGCACGGCGCCCGCCGACGGCACGAAACCGTACATCGCGACCTCGAGGACGCGAATGCCCTCGAGCGGACCGCCGCTCATGCGTCCGCTCCGGGGAGGACGGTCGCGAGGGTCTTGCGCTCGAGGAACTCTTCGAGTCCCGCCGCGCCCATCTCCCTGCCGATGCCGGACTGCTTGTAACCGCCGAACGGACTGTCGGGGCTGAAGTAGTTGCCGCCGTTGATCGAGAACGTGCCGGTGCGGATCCGGCGGGCCACCGCCAGCGCCCGCTCCTGGCTTCCGAAGACGGCGCCGGAGAGTCCGTAGATCGAGTCGTTGGCGATGCGGACGGCATCGTCGTCGTCCTCGTAGGCGATCACCACCAGGACGGGGCCGAAGACCTCTTCCTGGGCGATCTCACTGTTCGGGTCGACGTCGGTCAGGAGCGTCGGGGTATAGAAGTATCCCGGGTCCTTCTTCTCGCCGCCGGTGACCAGGGTCGCGCCTGCCTCGACCGCACGCTTGACCATGCCGTCGACCTTGTCGCGCTGACGCTCGCTGATCAGTGGGCCCATGTAGGTCTTCGGGTCGTTGGGATCGCCATAGCGGACGTGGGAGAAGTTGGTCTTGATCATCTCGACGATCTCGTCGTGGTGCGTGCGCGGCACCAGCAGGCGTGAGGTGAGCGCGCAGCCCTGCCCCGCATGCGTGACCATGCTGAACGCGGAGAACATCGCGGCAAGGCCGAAGTCGGCGTCGTCGAGGACGATGGCGGCCGACTTGCCGCCGAGTTCGAGGAAGACGCGCTTCACCGTCTCGCTCGCGGCGGCCATGATCCGCCGACCGGTCGGCGTCGACCCGGTGAAGGTGACGACGTCGACGTCGGGGCTCGTGGTGAGTACGGCGCCGACCTCGGCATCCGAGGAGCTGAGCACGTTCACCACGCCCGCGGGAATGTCGGTGTGGTTGGCGATCAGCTCACCGAGTGCGAGGGTGACGAGCGGCGTGTCCGGCGCACCCTTCAGCACGACGGTGCATCCCGCGGCCAGCGCGGGAGCGAGCTTCGCCAGCGCGAGCTGGTTCGGGTAGTTATAGGCGACGATGGCCGCGACGACGC
Organism: Mycobacterium sp.; assembly: GCA_025963385.1. GTDB lineage: Bacteria > Actinomycetota > Actinomycetes > Mycobacteriales > Mycobacteriaceae > Mycobacterium. The sequence goes on along the minus strand of JAOPUT010000283.1, from coordinate 41,845 downwards.
CCGCGCCCTCCTTCTCGACCCAGCGGTGGTGCTGCGCTCCGCGGATCTCGATGTTGCCGAGGTCCTCGGTCATGGGGAAGGTCTTCAGCAGATCCGCGTAGTAGCGGACGATCTGGATGGGCTGATCAAGCTGGGCGCCGGCCAGGAGCGCCGGTGTGGCGCCGACCTCCGCGGTGGTGAGTGCGCCGAGTTCGTCGCGGTGGTCGAGGAGGGCTTGATGGAACTGCTCGAGGCACCTGATCCGCAGCTCGACATCGGTCGCCCACGGACCGTCGTCGAAGGCGCGACGCGCGGCCGCGACGGCGGCCTCGGCGTCGGCGACGGTGCCGTCCGGAGCGTGTCCGAGCACCTCGCCGGTCGCAGGGTTCGAGGAGGCGAAGGTCCGCTCGGTCTCGACGAGTCTTCCGTCGATCAGCATGTGCCGATCGGCGTTCGATCGAGGTGCTTGCGCACTCGATTCTGCGTGCCCGTCAGTGGAGATCGTCGGTGTCTGGCCCATCATCCTCCTCAGTGTGATGGAAATTTCATTCTCATCACCGGCGAATCATACATTCGCCCGATGAGAACACAAGAAAGCGTAGATCACCTAGTCAAAGCGTTGACGACCATGCGACGAGCACTGATGCAGGCGAACCGATCGGCTAGTTGGCTTGCGATGTTGCCTGATCCGAGAGTACGGTTCTCATAATCGGAAGCAGTATTCTTAACGATTCCAACGACCGCCCCGTGGAGGCTCAGCAGTGAAGAACGCCGTCGTCACAGGAGGCGGTTCTGGCATCGGCGCGGCCATCGCGAACCGGCTGCGCTCCGACGGATATCACGTCGCGACGCTCGACCTGAATCCCTCCGACGAGGAGTTCGCCTTCACGGCGGACGTCACCGATCGGGCCGCCGTCGATGCGGCGCTCGATGCGATTCGCACCCAGCTCGGCCCCGTCACGATTCTGGTGAACGCGGCGGGCCTCGACGGCTTCAAGCGCTTCCTCGACATCGACTTCGACACGTGGCAGCGCGTGGTCAACGTCAACCTCCACGGCGTCTTCCACTGCATTCAGGCCGTGCTGCCCGACATGATCGAAGCCGGCTGGGGTCGCATCGTGAACATCTCGTCGTCGAGCACCCACTCGGGCACGCCGTACATGTCGCACTACGTGTCGGCCAAGTCGGCGGTGAACGGACTCACCAAGAGCCTGGCGCTCGAGTACGGACCGGCAGGCATCACGGTCAACGCCGTGCCGCCCGGGTTCATCGACACCCCGATGCTGCGCAAGGCCGAGAGCCGAGGGTTCCTCGGCGACATCGACAAGACCATCGAGCAGACCCCGGTACGACGCATCGGCAAGCCCGAGGACATCGCCGCCGCCTGCTCGTTCCTCATCTCCGAAGAGGCCGGCTACATCACCGGGCAGATCCTCGGCGTCAACGGCGGCCGCAACACCTGACGCGGACGCGCGGAGCAATCACTCAAACGATCTGGCAGACGAGAGGACAACCCCATGGGACGCGTTGAAGGCAAGGTCGCATTCGTCACGGGCGCGGCGCGCGGCCAGGGCCGCAGCCACGCGATCCGGCTGGCCGAAGAGGGCGCCGACATCATCGCCGTCGACCTGTGCGAGGACATTGCCTCCATCGGCTACCCGTTGGCCACCCCCGAGGATCTCGAGGAGACGGCCCAGTACGTCGAGAAGACCGGTCAGCGCATCGTCACCGCGAAGGCCGACGTACGGGAGGCCGCTCAGCTGAAGGCCGCCCTCGACGAGGGCATCGCCGAGTTCGGCAAGCTCGACATCGTGGTGGCCCAGGCAGGCATCGCGGGAATGAAGGGTGAACCTCAGATCGACGCCTGGTGCGACGTGATCAACACCAATCTGGTTGGCACGATCAACGCCATTCAGGTCTCGCTCCCCCATCTCGGCGAGGGCGCCTCGATCATCGCGACCGGATCCACCGCAGCGCTGATGGACGTCGCCAAGGTGGACAACCCCGGCACCGACCTCGGCGGCGTGGCATACCTGACGTCCAAGCGGGCACTGTCCGGGTACGTCTATGACCTGGCCACTCACCTCGCTCCGCGTGGGATCCGCGCCAACGTCGTGCACCCGACCAACTGCAACACCGACATGCTGCAGAGCGAGCCGATGTACCGCTCGTTCCGGCCCGACCTCGAGAAGCCCACCAGGGCCGACGCCGAGCCGGTGTTCGGTGTCCAGCAGGCCATGAAGATCCCGTACATCGAACCCGTTGACATCAGCAACATGATCCTGTTCCTCGCCTCCGACGAGGCGCGGTACGTGACCGGGATGCAGATGCGGGTCGACGGCGGCGGCTACCTGAAGTGGTACGACTACCACATCTGAGACGGAAAGGGTTGCGACTGTGAAGGTTTCAGTTGACGGGCAGCGATGCCAGGGCCACACCCTGTGCTCGATGATCGCGCCAGACTCGTTCGAACTCGACGACGTCGACGGTCACGCGTCGCCGGTTTCCGAGGTGGTGCCCGACGATCAGCAGGCGGCCGTCGCCGAAGCCGCCCACTCATGCCCCGAACAGGCCATCGTCATCCAATGACGTTGCACGCCAACAACTAGGAGACACCGCCGTGAGCATCGACGACGTCACCGCAGGCGACGAGCGCAAGAAGAACTCCTACCACTTCGACCGGCACACCCCCGAGTACCGGGAGCAGTTCCAGCAGATCACCGAGGAGATGCACGCCAAGTGCCCGGTGGCGTGGACCGACGTGTACGACGGCCACTGGGTCGCCGCGGGCAGCAACGAGGTGTTCGAACTCGCCCGCTGTCCGGTGATCTCCAATGACCACGACCTGCACGGAGAACGCAAGGGCTACCAGGGCATCACCATCCCCAAGGCCCAGCGCGCGACGGTCGTGCGCGGCGGCATCCTCGAGATGGACGAGCCCGAGCACAGCACGTACCGCGGCGCGCTGAATCCGTACCTGTCTCCCGCCGCGATCAAGCGGTGGGTCCCGTTCGTCGACGAGATCACCCGCGCCGCCCTCGACGAGAAGATCGAGACGGGGCACATCGACTTCGTCGACGATCTGGCCAACATCGTGCCCGCGGTGCTCACGCTGGCGATGATGGGCATCGAGCTGAAGAAGTGGCTCATCTATAGCGAGCCCGCCCATGCAGGCGTGTCCACCCCGGAGCACTCGCCCGACGCCCCGCGCGTCGCCGAGATGAATCGGCAGATGGGCATCGACATGATCAACACGATGATGGAGATCCGGGAGAACCCGCGACCGGGTCTGGTCAATGCGTTGCTCGAGTTGCGCATCGACGGTGAGCCCGCGCCGGACCTGGAGATCCTCGGCAACCTGGGATTGGTGATCGGCGGCGGGTTCGACACCACGACGGCGCTCACCGCGCACGCCCTGGAATGGTTGTCCGAGAATCCGGACCAGCGCGAACTTCTCAGCCGGGAGCGCGACACGCTGCTGCACCCCGCGACCGAGGAGTTCCTCCGCTTCTTCACCCCGGCGCCGGGCGACGGCAGGACGTTCGCCGCGGACGTGGAGGTCGACGGACGCCACTTCAAGGAGGGTGAGCGACTCTGGCTGTCCTGGGCGATGGCCAACCGCGACCCGTCGGTCTTCGAGAAGCCCAACGAGGTGATCATGGACCGAAAGGGCAACCGGCACTTCAGCTTCGGTATCGGCGTGCATCGCTGTGTCGGATCCAACGTGGCACGCACGGTGTTCAAGTCGATGCTCACCGCGGTGCTCGACCGGATGCCGGACTACGTGTGCGACCCCGCGGGTGCCGAGCACTACGAGAGCATCGGCGTCATCCAGGGCATGAAGCACCTGCCCGCGACGTTCACCCCCGGCAAGCGGCTGGGCCTGAGCCTCGACGAGACGCTGGAGAACCTTCAGCGGATCTGCAACGAGCAGGAGCTCGCCCGCCCGATCACCGAGCGCAAGGAATCCGCGGTCATCGACTGGTGACGCTCCCCCTATTTGCGCGAGCGTGCGTGTCTGCGGCCGAAACGCCGAAGGAAAACCAGACTTTGCGCACGCTCGCCGGCTCGCGTCGCTGCGAGACATGGAATCCCGCAGCGCTTTACCGCGCGCACTCGCAGCACGCGAGCGTGCGTAAACTCGCACGACACGCCGAGCGGAGGCCCGCAGACACGCACGCTCGCGGGAAGTGGGAACGGGTCAGCGCGGCGGACGCGGAAGGCCGAGCACCTGCTGGGCGATGATGTTGCGCTGGATCTCCGACGTGCCGCCCGCGATGGTGCCCGAGAAGCTGCGCGCAAAGCGTTCGAACCAGCTGGCGAAGTAATGGTCGAGGTTCATGTGGGCGTACGGGCCTGACATCGATGGGTGCACCAGCCCGTCCGGCCCCGCCGCCGCGAGGCAGTTGCTCGCGGCCCGCAACTCGGCTTCGGAGCCGAGCAGCTTGGGTATCGACACCGACGCCACGTCGACCTCGCCGCGAGCAGCCTTGGCCAGACCGACCGAGCCGAGCAAGCGCAGCGCCTGATAGTCCATGATCGTGCTGGCCAACTCGTCGCGCTCGAGCTCACTGGTGGGCCGAAAGTCGGCGATTGAGTTGGCGATTCGGTCCGCGAAGCCCAACCACATCATGGTGCGTTCGTGGCCGAGTGACCCGTTGGCTACGCCCCAGCCACCGTTGAGCGGACCGACGAGGTTCTCGGCAGGCACCCGGACGTCGGTGAAGAAGACCTCGTTGAAGTCCTTGTGCTCCTCGCCGCAGATGTCCGCGAAGGGACGGCACACCACACCGGGAAGGTCGGTAGGTATCAGCAGCACGCTGATGCCCTTGTGCTTGGGCACGTCGGGATCGGTGCGGACGAAGGTGAGCAGGAAGTCGGCATCGTGTGCACCGGACGTCCAGACCTTCTGCCCGTTGACGATGAAGTCCGCACCTTCGCCACTGCCGTCACGGACCGCTCTGGTGCGCAGTGAGGCGAGGTCCGAGCCGGCGCTCGGCTCGCTCATACCCAGCGATGCCGTGCGCTCACCCTTGAGCACCGGAACCGCCCACTGCTGCTTCTGTTCGTCCGACCCGAACGAGATGAGTGACGCCGCAATGATGTTGACGCCCTGCGGGTTGAAGCTGTGGTAGATCCGTCGCCTGCAGAGCTCCTCGGCGTGGACGTAGGTCTGCAACAACGACGCGTTGCGGCCGCCGAACTCCGGCGGCTGGGCGGGCAGCAGCCAGCCGTTGTCGAAGAGCAGGCGCTGCCAGTCGCGGGCCCACTGCGGCATGTGTGACACCGAGCGTGGGCGTTCGATCGTCTGGGCGGGCGTCGGGAGGTGCTCGTCGAGGAAGGCGGAGAACTCCGCGCGGAACTCCTCGACGTCGGCATCGAAGGCAAGTTGCACTAGAACTCCTTGTATTCGGCTGCGATCATCGCCCGGTGCTCGGCGGCGCCACCGAGCATCAGTTCACCGGCCTTGGCGCGTTTGAGGGCGAACTGGAGATCGTGTTCCCACGTGAAACCCATGGCCCCGAACGTCTGCAGGCCGTGTCGGAAGACCAGGGACTGGCACTCCCCTGCCGAGGCCTTGGCCATCGCGGCGGCCAACCGCCTGCGCGGGTCGTCGGCAGCGATCGTGAGCGCCGAGAAGTAGGACAGCGCCCTCGCCCGCTCGATCGCGACGTGCATGTCGGCGGCCTTGTGCTGGATCGCCTGGAACGACCCGATCGGCACGCCGAACTGGTGACGGTTCTTCGCGTGCTCGAGCGCCAGGTCGAGGATGCGTTGACATGCCCCGACCATCGTGATCGCCATCCCGAGAAGTGCGACATGGCGTGCTCTTTCGGGATCCGCGGGCAACCGTTCCGCATCGGCGACGTGCACGCCGAGCAGCGACACCTCGGCGACGTGAAGGACGGGATCGAAGACGTCGACGCGACGGGTCGTGACCGCCGGGTCGTCGACGGCGTCGACCAGGAAGACGCCTGCGGGTGTGACGACCGCCAGCCGTTCGGCGCGGTCGCCGTCCAGCACGAAGCGGTCGGTGCCCGTCAGCACCCAGCCCTGCGCATCGCGGACCGCGCTGACACCGCTGTAGACCGCAGCGCCCGCCTTCTGGGGATCGAACCGATCGCCGACGAGCGGGCCGAACTGGGTCAGGGTGGCGAGGAACGGGGTGGGATCGGTGGCGCGGCCCAATTCCTCGAGGACGATCGCCAGCTCGACGGCGTTCTCGGGGTCGGTCAGCTCGGTCCAGCCTGCGTCGACGTACAGCTTCCACAGGGGTGACGCGTCGGCGCCGTCCTCTGCGACGCTGCGGACCAGCGATGCCGGGCACTGCTTTCCCACGGCGTCGCGCACGGTGTCCTGCCACAGCCGCTGATCAGCATCGAACTCCAACAGCATGCCGCCGCCTCCAGACTCGTCGTCGTGTGTTGTGAGAATAGCATTCTCGTTAGTGGATCAACCGTTCTCTCATCTTCGCTACGTCGTTCCGCTGCGCAATCCCGAAGCGACTGACCTGCACCTACTCCTACCAGCGCAGATCTAAGCGAACCGCTGGAGAACATTGTTCTTGCGAATGAAGAACAAGGATCTACACTGAGGTTTGACCCCGGCCCGGCCGTCGGCTGGACGAACCACGTGAGGACGGATTTCGGTGAAGGAACTGCGTGACGGGGCGGGCGGCACATCGCTGACGCCCGTCATCGACGCCAGCGTGCACGTCTTCTGCCAGTCCAACAAGGACCTGCGGCAGAACTTCATGCGCGAGCCGTTCCGCAGCCGCGGCTTTCCCGACTACGAGATGGACTGGTACGGCGCCCCCGGCGGCGAGTACGTCAAGGGCAGCACGGGCCCCGACCGGCAATACCCGGGTTCGGTTCCCGAACTGGTGGCCGAGGAGCTGTTCGACCGGCGCGGCGTCGACGTCGCGATCCTTCACCCGATGACCCGCGGCATCATGCCCGACCGGCATCTGGGCACGGCGATCGCCTCGGGACACAACGAGATGATGGTGACGCGCTGGCTCGACGGCGAGTTCGGAGATCGCTTCCGCGGCACCATCCGCGTCAATCCCAGCGACATCGCGGGTGCCCTGCGCGAGATCGACAAGTACAAGGACCATCCGCGGGTCGTGCAGATCGGCGTCCCGCTGCAGTCCGGCGACCTCTACGGCAAGCCGCAGTTCTGGCCGCTGTGGGAGGCCGCGGTGTCGGCCGGTCTTCCCGTGGCAGTACACATCGAGGTGGGCTCGGGCGTGTCCGCCGCGCCGACGCCGTCCGGGAACACCCGCACCTACGAGCAGTACCTCGGCTTCATGGCGCTGAACTACCTCTATCACCTGATGAACATGATCGCCGAGGGCGTGTTCGAGCGGTTGCCGGACCTGAAGTTCGTCTGGGCAGACGGAGCGGCTGACCTGCTGACGCCGTTCATCTGGCGGATGGACTGCTTCGGTCGCCCGCATCTGGAGCAGACGCCGTGGGCGCCGAAAATGCCGAGCGACTACCTGCCCGGCCACGTGTTCTTCGTCCAGGGCGATCTCGACGGCCCTGGCGATGCCCCGTTCGCCAGCGAGTGGGCGGGCTTCACCGGCAAGGACGACATGACGATGTTCGGGTCGAGCTATCCGCACTGGCAATGCAACGAGCTGATGGTTCCTGCCAGCTACACCGCCGAACAACGCGACAAACTGTGCTGGCGCAACGCCGCCGAGCTGTACGGCATCCAAAGTCCGGTCATTGCGGCCACGACTGCGACACAGTAGAGGGACGGCGAGAGAGGGAACCATGACGATCACGAGTACGTCTGCCAATCCGAGAGTGCCTGCCGCCGAGCGCATCGCCGTCCGGTGCGTCGACTCCGACGTCCACCCGACGCCCCGCCGTGGCGAACTCGGCGAGTACATCCCAGAGCCGTGGCGCAGCCAATACTTCGGCACCCACCCGGTCGGCGAGCAAATCTACTACGACGCGCCCGACTACGCGCACTCCTACGCCATGCGCGTCGACACCTTCCCGCCCGACGGCGAATTCGCGGGCAGCAGTCCGGATCTGGCGTTCAAGCAGCTCATCATGGAAGCCGGCGCCGACATCGCGATCCTGGAACCCGCGGCATACTCGGCCCGCATTCCCGAGGCCAATTCCGCGATGTGCTCCGCGCTGAACGACTGGCAGGCCAACCACTGGCTCGACAGCCACAACAACTGGCACGAGCGGTGGCGTGGCTCGATCTGCGCCAACATCGAGGAGCCCGACGCGGCCGCTCGCGAGATCGAGAAGTGGGTCGGGCACGACTACATGTCGCAGGTGCTCATCAAGGCCGAACCACGACCGTCGTGGGGCAATCCGAAGTACGACCCGATCTGGGCGGCAGCCACCAAGCACGACATCCCGGTGAGCTGCCACCTGTCACGCGGCCACTTCGAGGAACTGCCCTTCCCCCCGGTCGGGCTCCCCAGCTACAACCACGACTTCATGGTCACCTACTCGCTGCTCGCCGCGAACCAGGTGATGAGCCTGGTGTTCGACGGCACCTTCGAACGCTTCCCGACCCTGCGCATCGTGTTCGTCGAGCACGCGTTCACCTGGATCCTGCCGCTGATGTGGCGGATGGACGCCATCTACGAGCGGCGCAAGCAGTGGATGGAGATCGCCCGCAAGCCCTCGGAGATCATCTCCGACCACATCAAGTTCACCACCCAGCCGCTGGACTATCCCGAGGACAAGACCGAGCTGAGCCGGGCGTTCGAGTGGATGGACTGCGAGAAGATCCTGCTGTACTCCTCGGACTATCCGCACTGGACGTTCGACGATCCGCGTTGGCTGGTCAAGCATCTTCCCGAACACGCGCGTGAGCAGGTGATGTTCCGCAACGGGATCAAGACCTATCACCTCCCCGAGACCGTCCCGGCTCTCGAGGGCCAGGTCCGGGTGTTCTGACGACGTGACCGAAGAAGTCAAACCGCCCCGGCTGGCGCAGGGGCGCGAACACGTCGTGGCCACCGTCGACGAAATCCCGCCCGGCACTCACAAACTCGTCCCCATCGGACGGCACGGCGTCGGCGTATACAACGTCAACGGCACCTTCTACGCCATCGCGAACTACTGCCCGCACGAAGGCGGCCCGCTGTGCGCGGGGCGGGCACGGGGGCGAAACGTCGTGGACGACAGCGTCCCAGGTGACGCGGTGATGGTCCGCGACATGGAGTTCATCTACTGCCCCTGGCACCAATGGGGTTTCGAGCTGGCCACTGGCACCACCGCGGTCAAACCGGAGTGGAGCATCCGCACCTATCCCGTCCGGGTCGTCGGCGACGACGTCCTGGTACAGGCCTGAGCACACGGGAGATTCGATGCCATCGAAGAAGATGGAGATCAACGGCGGCAACGTGGTGTACGAGATCCTGGGCAAGACAGGTGAATTCATCGCCCTCACCCCTGGCGGCCGGTTCAGCAAGGACATTCCCGGGTTGAAGCCGCTGGCGCGCGAACTGGTCAAGGGCGGCTACCGGGTGCTTCTCTGGGATCGGCCCAACTGCGGCAAGTCGGACGTGCAGTTCTACGGGCAGAGCGAATCGCACATGCGCGCAGAGACGTTGAAACAACTGATCACCAAGCTCGACATCGGGCCGTGCATTCTCGCCGGTGGCTCCGGCGGCGCCAGAGATTCCATGCTGACCACGATGCTCTACCCCGAGCTGGTCACGAAACTGGTGGTGTGGAACATCGTCGGCGGAGTGTACGGCTCCTTCGTGCTCGGGTCGTACTACATCGTGCCCAGCATCCTCGCGGTGCGCGGAGGGGGCATGAAGGACGTCGCCCGCGTCGGCGAGTGGCGTGAGCGCATCGCCGAGAACGCCGACAACGAGGCCCGCATCCTCGGGTTCGACGCCGCCGAGTTCCTCAAGCTGATGTTGCGCTGGCTCAACGCATTCGTCCCGAAACCCGGTCAGACCATCCCCGGTGTCGAGGACGAGATGTTCGACGAGATCAAGGTGCCCACCCTGATCATCCGCGGCGGTGAGAACGACATGGACCACCCCAAGCGGACCTCGCTGGAGATCAGCTGCTTGATCAAGGGATCCACGCTGATCGATCCCCCGTGGCCGGAGGACGCCTGGGAGCGGGCAGGCGAGGCCCGCGCCTCGGGGAAGGTCAAGCGGTTCAACATGTTCGACACGTGGGTGCAGGCGGCTCCCGCGATCCTGGACTTCCTGGGCAAGTGATGACGCACTCACACGGTGACGATGCGGACCTCGCAGTTCAGCGAGGCCTCCAGCGCGGTGTGGACGCGACTCTCGGGTACCCGCTCGAGGTCGGCCTTGCGCAGCGTCACCGTGATCACGTCCCAGCCCTCGTCATCGGCGGTCCTGACGATCTCACCGCTCAACCCGAGTCCCGCCAGAACCCCGTGCGCATCGTCGTCCGTACCCCTGCTGACATAGGTGAGCACGCCGGCGACCGGTTCGGCTCCGAACGCTCCGAAGGCACTGGCGCACAGTTCGACTGCCACGCGTTTCAACTCGTCGGGATCATCACCGGCGAGGAGCACCTCGACCTGGCGGCGGCTGGGCGGAAGCGCCGCGAGGTCGGCGTCCACCACGTCTGCGCCGAACTCGCCGGCCAGACGCGAGAGGGTCGCCATGCCCTCCGTTAGTCGTGCGGGGTCCAGCCGCGTCAACGGGTCGACGTCGACGCGCACCACCGCAGTTCTCATGCCCGCCAGCCTATCCGCGGGTAGGAAGGTGCAGCCATGACCGCCGGCGTATCCCCACAGGCAGCCACCATCACCGCGGCGGCATGGCCAGGCACCACGCCGCGGCTGCTGCGGGCCTTGTCCGGCACGGAGGACCACGCCTCCTACGTCGATGGTGGCGGTTACCAGAGGATCGACGACCCGGACCGGCTCATCGACGAGGTGGACCGCAGCGGGCTCCTCGGCCGCGGGGGTGCCGCGTTCCCGCTCGCCGTCAAGCTCCGCACCGTCCGCGACGCCGGCCGCAGCGGAGGCCCGACGGTGGTCCTCGCCAACGGCGAAGAGGGCGAACCGGCTTCGGTCAAGGACAAGTGGCTGCTGCGCCACCGCCCGCACCTGGTGCTCGACGGTGTCCGGCTTGCGGCGGCCATGGTCGGCGCCGAGCGCGCGTACGTGTACGTCTCGGATCCGCTCGCCGCAGACGTCCTCCGTACTGCGCTCGGTGAGTGCGACTTCGACGTCGCCATCGAGGTCGTCACGGTCGACGGTGGCTACGTCGCCGGGGAGGAGACCGCCGCGGTGCGGGCCGTCAACGGCGGTCCCGCCAAGCCGACCGACAAACCACCGCGGCCGTTCGAGTGCGGCGTCGGCGGTCACCCGACCCTGGTCAGCAATGTCGAGACACTGGCCAATCTGCCCACCGTGCTGCGAGATGGCGCCGACGCCTACCGTTCCGTCGGCACGACCGCCTCGCCGGGCACCTTTCTCGCCACCATCACCGGTGGCGGGCGTCCCCCCGTGCTCTACGAACTCCCCCACGGCGTCGCGTTCACCGAAGTGCTTGACCGGCACGGTGTCTCGAAGGACGCCGTGACCGGGGTGCTGATGGGTGGTTACTTCGCCGGCCTGCTGAACGACGTCGTGCTCGGCACGACGCTGGACCACGAGACGATGCGCGCACTCGGCAGCGGCCTTGGCTGCGGTGCGGTGGCGGTCATCACCGATGACTGCCCTGTGGCGGTCGCCGCAGCGGTGATGGCGTACTTCGACCGGGAGAACGCGGACCAGTGCGGCTCGTGCTTCAACGGCACCGCGGCGATGTCGGCCGTCACCGCTGCACTGCGCGACGGTGCGGCCACGGCCGAGGACCTCGCCCGACTGGAGCGCTGGTCGGTGGTGCTGCGCGGACGCGGCGCCTGCGCGACCCTCGACGCGGCCACGAACGTGGCAGCCACACTGCTGCAACAGTTCCCGCAGCTCGTCGCCCGTCATGTCGCAGGCGAGTGCGATGCGTGCCGCACGGGCGCCTACAGCGCCGTGCGTCCCTACGAGGTGGAGGCACTCTGATGCGGATCCGTGTGGACCGGACCCTGTGCGACGGCTTCGGCATCTGCGCCAAGCACGCACCGGCGTACTTCTCGCTCGACGACTGGGGCTACGCGTCGCTGAGCGGCACCGGCGTCGTCGATGCCGCCGACGAGGACGCGGTCAAGCGGGCGCTGCTGGACTGTCCGGTCCACGCGATCATCGCGATGGGTGAGCACCAGCCCTCCGGCGAGTCCCGCTCGTCGGCCGGGTCGGAGCGAACGACCGAACCCGACGTCGTCACCGAGAACAGTGAAGCGATCTCGGAATTCGTCCGGTGACCAGGCCGCTCCCGCAAGTCACCGGCGAGAACGAATACTTCTGGACCGCAGGCGAGGACGGTCGACTGCGCTTGCAGGAATGCCAGTCCTGCCAGGCACTGATCCACCCCCCTACCCCGATCTGTCGCTATTGCCGCAGCCACGACATGGGCGTACGAGCGGTGTCGGGCAAGGCCACTCTGTCCGCGTTCACCGTCAACCACCGCTTCGGGTTTCCCGATCTGCCGCCGCCGTACGTGATCGCGCAGGTCGCGATCGCCGAGGATCCGCGGGTTCGGTTGACCACCAACATCATCGAATGCGATCCGGAGACGCTCGAAGTCGGCCAGCCCGTCGAGGTGGTGTTCGAACGGCTCGCGGACGTCTGGCTGCCCCTCTTCACACCGTCCTCCGACACGACGCCGCTACCGCAGCCGGTCGACGAGATCGCACCACAGGACTTCGGCAAGCACGTCCGACCGATGCTCACCAAGGAGAAGTTCGAGGAGCACTCGGCGATCACCGGGATCGGCGCCTCCCGGCTGGGACGCCGGTTGATGGTGCCCCCGCTGTCCTTGACGATCGAGGCGTGCGAGGCCGCGGTCGCCGACGCCGGTCTGACGTTCGAGGACATCGACGGACTGTCGACCTATCCGGGTCTCGACATCGCGGGCATGGGCGAAGGCGGGGTGAACGCGCTCGAGGGCGCCCTCGGCCTCAAACCGACGTGGATCAACGGCGGCATGGACACCTTCGGTCCTGGCGGTTCGGTCATCGCGGCGATGATGGCCGTCGCCACCGGGATGGCCCGTCACGTGCTCTGCTTCCGCACGCTCTGGGAGGCCACCTTCGGCCAGCTGATGAAGGAGGGCAAGATGGCCCCGCCGGGGGGTGCCCGCACCACCAGCTGGCAGATGCCCTTCGGTGCGACGTCGGCCGCACATACGTTGGCGCTCAACGCCCAACGCCACTTCCAGCGCTACGGCACCACGCGCAAGACCCTGGGGTGGATCGCGCTCAACCAGCGGGCCAACGCGGCGCTCAACCCGACGGCCATCTACCGCGATCCGATGACGATGGATGATTACCTGAACGCCCGGCCGATCACCACGCCGTTCGGGCTGTACGACTGTGACGTGCCGTGCGACGGCGCCGTCGCCGTCGTCGTGTCGGCCATCGACGTGGCCCGTGACCTGCCCAAGGCACCCGTCCTCTTCGAGGCGGTGGGCACCCAGATCGTCGAGCGCACGGACTGGGACCAGACCACGATGACGCACGAGCCCCAGGTGCTCGGCCAGGCCGCCCACCTGTGGACCCGAACCTCGTTGCGGCCCAACGACGTCGACGTCGCCGAACTGTACGACGGATTCAGCTTCAACTGCCTGTCCTGGCTCGAAGCGCTCGGCTTCTGCGGTATCGGCGAGGCCAAGGACTTCCTGGACGGCGGCACGAACATCGCGCGCGACGGGGTGATCCCACTCAACACCCACGGCGGTCAGCTGTCCCACGGGCGCACCCACGGCATGGGACTCGTGCACGAGGCGGTATCGCAGCTGCGCGGCGAAGCCGGCGAGCGGCAGGTCGCCGACGCCCACGTCGCGGTCGTCAGCAGCGGCGGCCTGACCCCCAGCGGCGCGATCCTGCTGCGGACCGACTCGTGAGTACCGAACCCCGCCCGCGGGTCGTGATGGTCGGTGCGGTGCCGATGTCGGCACTGGTCGCCGAGGCGCCAGAACCACGCGCGGTCATCGTGGCGATCCACGGCGGCGCAACGTCGTCGCGCTACTTCGACTGCCCCGGGCAGCCGCGACTCTCGCTGCTGCGCATGGCCGCCTCCCAGGGCTACACCGCCGTCGCCCTCGACCGACCCGGCTACGGCGCTTCGGCGCTGTACCAGGACGAGATGTCGGAGGACCACCGGCGCGTCGAGCTGGCGTTCGGCGCGCTGGACAAGATCGTCGGCACGGCCCGCGGCGGAGGAGTCTTCGTCATGGCGCACTCGGCGGGTTGCGAGCTCGGGCTCCGCATGGCGGTCGACGACACCCGCGACGACGTCTTCGGCCTCGAAGTGGCGGGGACGGGCCTGCGCTACGCGCCGGAGGCGAAGGCCATCATCAGCCAGGCGACGATGACGTCACGACCGGCAGGCCTGCGCGACCTGCTCTGGCAACCCACCGAGCTGTACCCCACCGAGGTTCTCAACGGCAGCCTTTCGGCGGCGGGCGCCGCGTATGAAGCCGAGGTCACCGGAGAGTGGCCGCGCCGGAACTTCCCTGCCGTCGCGGCCAGGGTCACGGTGCCGGTCCAGTTCAGCATCGCCGACCACGAACGCGTGTGGGAGTCCACGCCGCAGTCGCTGACCGACATCGCGGCGCTGTTCACGTCCGCTCCACGGGTGAACGTCAACGAAATGTCCAGCAGTGGACACAATCTCAGCGTCGGCCTGACGGCCGAGACCTATCACGAACGGGTGTTGGCGTTCGTCGACCAATGCCTGGCGACGAAGGAAGAAAGGGAGGCGTGCTAATGCGCGTCGGGTTCATCGGACTGGGAAGCCAGGGGGCGCCCATGGCACGGCGCATCGTCGAGGGCGGGCACGAGCTCACCCTGTGGGGCCGACGGCCCGAATCCGTCGAACCCTTCGCCGACACCCCGGCCAAGGTGGCCGGGTCGCCTGCCGAATTGGCCGCGGCCAGTGATCTGGTCTGCCTCTGCGTGGTCGGCGACGACGACGTCCGGGAGGTCCTCGACGGCGACACCGGTGTGCTGGCCGGCCTCGCGCCGGGCGGTATCGTCGCCATCCACAGCACGGTGCACCCGGACACCTGCCGCGAGATCGCCGAAGCCGCTGCGAAACAAGATGTTTCGGTGATCGATGCCCCGGTCAGTGGCGGCGCACCCGCCGCGTCCGCGGGGACGCTCCTGGTGATGGTGGGCGGTGCGGACGACGTCGTCGAGAAGTGCCGTCCGGTCTTCGAGACCTACGCCAACCCCATCGTGCACCTCGGCCCGGTGGGCAGCGGCCAGGTCACCAAGATCCTCAACAACCTGCTCTTCAGCGCCAACCTCGGCGCCGCGATCAGCACGTTGGAACTCGGCGAATCGCTTGGGGTGCCACGGGATCGGCTCTGCCAGGTGCTCGCCCAAGGATCCGCCACCAGCAAGGCGGTCAGCAGCATCTCGATGTTCGGCGGCACTCTGGAATCGTTGGCGCCCATCGCCGGTGCGTTGCTTCAGAAGGACGTCAGGCACGCGGCCAGCCTCGCCGACGACGCCTCGGCACCGCAGGGCACGGTCTTCACGGTGGCGGACACGGCGCTCGAACGCATGTCCCACCCCCGATGAGCGTCGGATTCGTCGGCGCCGGGCGCATGGGCGCTCCGATGGTGCGCCGCCTCGTCGAGGCCGGCTACGAGGTGAACGTCCTGGCCCGCAACGACGAGAAGCGGCAGGCGATCACCGCACTTGGCGCGCACCCGGTGCCCGACCTGCCTGCCGTCGCCGACGGAGCCGAGGTCGTCATCGTCTGCGTCTTCACCGACGAACAGGTGAGAAGGGTGTGCCTTGACGACGGGCTGATGGGGGCGATGCCCGCCGGTTCGACGTTGGTCGTGCACACCACCGGAAGTCCGAACACGGCGCGGGATCTCGCGGCGAGGGCACCCGGTGTGGCGGTCGTCGACGCACCGGTCAGTGGCGGCCCGCACGACATCGCGGCGAGCTCGGTCACGTTGTTCGTCGGCGGCGACGACACCGCGGTCAGCCATGTCCAGCCGGTGCTCAGCACGTACGCCGATCCGATTCTGCATGCGGGCGCGACGGGAGCGGGGCAACTGGTCAAGCTCGTCAACAACACGCTGTTCGCCGCCCAGATCGGCCTCGTCGCCGAGGGCACCCGGTTGGGCGCGCAGTTCGGAATCGACGAGAGTGCCCTGCTCAACGCCCTGACACACGGCAGTTCGCAGAGCCGGGTGCTCAGCATGATCGCAGCTACGGGTTCTGCGGACGCCTTCATCGCGCGCGTCGGAGAGTTCATCGGCAAAGACGTCGCCGTGGTCCGTCGCACCGTCGCCGAGCTCGGCGGCGACCTGGGGATTCTCGAGGCCGCCGTCGACGCGGCCACCCCGCGCACCGCATAGCGATCCGATGATGCAGAACCAGCGTTTCGCTGTTGTCCACGTCACAAATGACGCATAATGTTGACGTTACATATTGATAGCCTTCCGTAACGTTGCCGGGCCCGTCGATCGGGCGCCGAGGAGGACGCAGTGACCAAGCCCAAACTGGTGTTCCATCCCTGTTCGCAGGAGTACTTCGACAACCCCTACGAGGTCTACAAGCGGATGCGCGACGAGGCGCCGCTGTACTACGACGAGGACGAGGACTTCTACGCCCTGACCCGGCACGAAGACGTCGCGGCCGCGTTCAAGGACCATGAGTCGTTCTCCTCGGCTCGCGGCTGCGACCTCGGCATGGTGCGTTCGGGTGAGGTGCCGCAGAAGTCGATCATCTTCATGGATCCACCCGACCACCGGCACATGCGCAGCCTGCTGAACAAGGCGTTCACGCCCAGGGCCATCCAGGCGCAGCGCGACACCGTGGTCGAGCTCGTCGAGCACTACCTCGGCAAGGCGAACCCCGACGACTTCGACGTGGTGCAGGACTTCTCGGGTCCATTCCCGGTCGAGGTGATCACCCGGATGGCAGGGGTGCCGGAGGACTTCCGCCAGCAGGTCAGGCACTGGATCGACAAGAGCCTGCACCGCAAGCCGGGCCAGATCGACCTCGACGACGACAACATGCAGGCCAACATCGACTCGGGGATGTACTACTACGGGCTCGTCGTCGAGCGCAGACAGAACCCGCAGGACGACATGATCAGCCGCCTCATCGCCGCCGAGATCCCTGGCGAGAACGGCGAGATGCGCAAGCTCGACGACATCGAGATCACCGGGTTCACCACGCTGCTGGGCGGGGCGGGGGCGGAGACCGTCACCAAGCTCGTCGGCAGCGCAGTCGTCGAGTTCGCCCGCCACCCCGACCAGTGGCAGATGCTGCTCGACGACCGCAGCATGATCCCCGCCGCGGTGGAGGAACTGCTCCGGTGGGTCGGTCCTGTGCAGTACAACGTCCGCTACAGCGTGAAGGACGTCGAGGTGCCGAGTGGCACCATTCCCGCGGGCAAACCGGTGTTCCTGATGGGCGCCTCGGCCAACCGCGATCCCCGCGCCTTCACCGACGGCGAGACGTTCGACATCGGCCGCGACCGTACCCAGGCGCAGAACCTCGGCCTCGGCTACGGCATCCACAGCTGCCTTGGGGCGGCGCTGGCCCGCATGGAGACGGCCATCGCGCTGGAGCATCTGCTGGACTTCATGCCGCGGTACGAGGTCGACTTCGACCGCCTGGAACGAGTGAACATGCAGAACGTCGCCGGGTACCACCACGTCCCGGTGAAGGTCTTGAGGTGAGCATGACCCAAAGGATCGAAGTCGACTTCGGACTGTGTGAGAGCAACGGGGTGTGCATGGGCATCATCCCGGAGGTGTTCGACCTCGACGACGAGGACTACCTGCACGTGTTGTCCGACGTGGTGACGCCCGACAACGAGCAGCAGATCAAGGAGTCGGTCCGGCAGTGCCCGCGTCAGGCCATCGCGATCGTCGACGATTGAACCGCTAGTGCGATTCGTCCTCGTACACGGCGGCTTTCACGGCGGTCGACGCCACTAGAGCTTGAACCTGCCCGCGAACCCACGCAGCGGGAGGTCGGCACTGGTCAGCAGTCCCGGTGGCGCCGCGACGACCGACTTGATCGAGTGCAGCGCCGGCATCCCCGTGACGGTCATGCCGATCGAGGCGAAGTTGTCCGGATTGCTCAGATCGACACCGGGTTTCGGGAAGATCATGTGCTTGTTGTAGACGCAGGGATCACCTTTGATCTGAGTGATGTAGCAGCCCTTGATGTCCCAGCTCGGATCGGTGTGTGGTGTCATCTGCCACTCCAGGTGGGTTTCGACGCGCGGCACGCCGTCGACCATGCCCTGGTACTTGATGTAGTTGCCGCCGAGGGAACCCTTGGGCAGTACGTACCAGCCGAGGTCGACGTCCTTGGTGCACGCGCCCAATTCGTAGCTGAACTTCACCTCGTCGAGTTGGAGGCCGAAGCAGTCGGCCATCATCAGCACGCTGTCGGCGAAGACCCGGGTGTACTTCTCCAATTTCGACGGGATCGACGGATCGTCGACGGGCAGCCCGTAGCCGACCTCGATCCAGGTGTCCTTCGAATGGTGGCAGGAGACGTCGACCGATTCGATGGTCGTGACGTTCTCGATGTCCGCCAC
This sequence comes from Mycobacterium sp., assembly GCA_025963385.1. GTDB lineage: Bacteria > Actinomycetota > Actinomycetes > Mycobacteriales > Mycobacteriaceae > Mycobacterium. Next base: position 23,209 of record JAOPUT010000283.1, on the reverse strand, counting down.
GTCGGCCGAACAGACCACGCCCAGAATCTGATTCACACCGGGGTTCATCCCCGTGCCGTAAAAGGACGAGCCGCCCCGCGCACACGCCTCGGCAAGCACCTGTGACACCGGCTTGCCGGACGGGTGGGGATGATTGGTGTCGCGGTGCCAGCCGGTGATCCAGTCGGCGGTCGTGACGACGTCGATCCCCGCCTCGAGGACCTTCACGTAGAGGTCCTCGTCGGGGAACACCCCGTGGAAGGTCAGCACGTCCGGCTTGGCGGCGATGATCTCGTCGACGCTTCCCGTCGCGACGACACCGACGGGCCCGATGCCGACCAGCTCCCCCACGTCGCGGCCCACCTTGTCAGGGGAATAGCAGTGCACCCCGATCAACGTCAGATCGGGTTCGCTCTGAATGCGCTTGATCATCTCGCTGCCCACGTTGCCGGTGGCGACCTGGAACACACGGATCGGTGAAGTCATTGTGGCTCAACCCTTCTCATTCGTCACGGCGAGGTCAGCGGCGCTTCCCCCGCGGCCGTCGGGGTAGAAATTGGTGGCGGCCCACGCGCGAATGGCCGTGAATCCCTCCTGTTCCGAGTTGGACAGCGCAGGTGGATCCGAGTACCGCTGGTGGGCCCAGATGTGGACGTCCTGGGTGAACTGCCTGATCACCTCGTCGCCGAATTCTCGGGCCTTGCGCTCGGCGCGCTCGGGATCCCTTGCAGCACGGGCGGAATCGCGTCCGATGTAGACCATGAACCGGACGTCGGAGGTGGACTCGTCGACCGGCGTGATCGCCGAGATGGTGCGATTGTCGACCATGCCCCAGCTCTTGGTGACCGCGATGCCGAGCCCGCCGTTGATGGCCTCCACCCCGCTGTTGACGTCCTCGATCTTCTGGCCGTCGTCACCCTCGAACGTGATGGTGAAGTCGACGTAGGACACCGGCTCGGCGAAATCGTGCCGCGTGAACACCGGGACGATCGGCGTCTGGTGGACGTACTTGAAGTGCGCGAAGTCCACCCCGTTCTCGAGCACGTACTGCGGATGGAGTTCCAGACCCTGCCGGAACAGGCGCTGCTGCGGGTAGTAGGCGTCGAGACTGCTGCCGTCGCCGAAGCTCGCGAAGACGTCGGGTGCGTCGAAGAACGGTGCGCGGCCCTCGATGTCGTGCCAGACGTAGATGGACTGGTTGCACTCGGTGACCGGGTACGTCTTGATCCGCCTGCCGCGGTTGGGGCGATCCTCGTAGGGGATGCAGACGTTGCGGCCCTCCTGGCTCCACTGCCACCCGTGGAACGGGCACTGCAGCACCTCGCCGACGACGGTGCCACCGAACCCGAGATGTGCGCCGAGATGCTCGCAGTAGGCGTTCATCACCGTCACCTGACCCGACTCCGCGCGCCAGGCGACCAGTTCCTGGCCGAAGTACTTCATGGTGTGGACGTCACCGACACCGATCTCGTCGGACCAGGCCACCTGGAACCATCCGGTCGGCTTCATCGACAACGGCGGCTTGGCCATGCACACGGTCCTTCCCTGGCTCTCTCCCGGAATGGTAGATGGCTCTATCAAAAAATAACAGAGGGTTCTATCATCAGTCGATGACCGAGGCGGGGATCGTCGGGCGGCGCACCAATCGCCGCGGTCTGGCGACCCGGCAGAACATCCTCGAAGCCGCGTTGAAGTCGCTCGCCTCGGGTGAGCCGGGCTCGGTGTCGGCCAACCGCATCGCCAAGGACATCGGCGCCACGTGGGGCGCGGTGAAGTATCAGTTCGGCGACATCGACGGCTTCTGGGCGGCCGTCCTGCACCTCACCGCCGAACGCCGGGCCGGCGTGCTGTCGACGCCCGTCGAACCGGAGACGTCGCTGCACCGGCGGGTCGCGCGCATCATCGACACGCTGTATCACGGTCTGTCGTCCGGGGATTCGCGCGCCATCGAGAACCTTCGCGCCGCGCTGCCGCGTGATCCCGCAGAACTCGAGCGGCTCTATCCCCGCACCGCCGCCGAACTCTCGTCGTGGAGCAAGAGCTGGCTCGAGACCTGCCAGAATGCCTTCGCCGGCTTGGACGTCGAACCCGAACGCGTACGCGGCGTGGCCACCCTGATTCCCGGCGCGATGCGAGGGCTCGTCTCGGAGCGCCAGCTGGGTTCCTTCGCCGATCTCGACGTGGCCAGGGAAACGTTGACCGCGGCGCTCGTCGCCTACCTCTCCGGCTGACCGCACCCCGACTCTGCGTCGGTTCTACAGACCGGAGACGATGACCCCGTTGCACTCCGCGGCACCCTGTCGGATCTTCGCGGCCTGCTGGTAGGCGTCGGAGTAATACCACTCACTCGCCGCGGCTACGGATTCGAATTCGAGGACGACGGTCTGGGTGCCGTGCCACTCCCCTTCGATCACCGTCGGCTTCGTCTCGAAGGACAACAGGTTGGCACCGCCCATGGCCGTGCTCGCCAGCTTGCCGTACTCGGCCATGGCAGCTGGGTCCTTGACGTCCTCGGTGATGATCACGTAACCCTTGGGCATTGTTGAATCCCTCTGTCGGCGTTCGGTTTCGGTTTAAAGCTCGGAGATGGCGTGCTCGGGGCAGTTCTCGATGGCCTCGCGAGCGGCAACCTCGAGCTCGGTGGGCACGTCACCGGGATCGGCGACGGCCCAGCCGTCGTCGGACATCTCGAAGACCTCGGGGCACAGCGTCAGGCACATCCCGTGGCCGGCGCACCGATCCTCGTCGACCGCGACCCTCATTTGACGTCGAACTCCAGATGCAGGTCGATGATCCCGCGCAGGATGAACGTCGGGATGTAGCGGTAGTCGCGCTGCCCCGCGGGGCCGTGCTTCTCCTCGGAGATGCGGATGTCCGTCGTCCTGTCGAGGAGGCGTTCCAGCCCGACCCGGGTCTCGGCGCGCGCCAGCGGAGCCCCCGGGCAGCTGTGGATGCCCCGGCCGAACGCGAGGTGCTGACGGGCGTTCTTGCGGGCGGGGTCGAACTCGTTGGGTTCGGTGAACCGTCGCGGGTCGCGGTTGGCTGCGCCGTTGACCACCATCACCGTGGTGCCCGCACTCAGATCGTGGTCGCCGACGGTGACCGGCGTGCGCGACAGCCGGAAGTCACCCTTGACGGGACTCTCGTGGCGCAGCGCTTCCTCGATGAAGTTCGGGAGCAGGCTGCGGTCTTCGCGCACGCGCTTCTGGATGTCCGGCCGATCGCCGAGCACCTTCAGCGCCGTGCCCAGCAGTCGGACGGTGGTCTCCTGGCCCGCCGAGAAGACGTTCGTCGCCACGCGTGCGACGTCGCCCGGTTCGGGGGTGGAGCCGTCGGGGAACAGTGCGGTGGCCAGACCGGTGAGCACGTCCTCCCGCGGGTTACGCCTGCGGTCCTCGACGTACTCCTCGAACTGGCCGTAGAGGAACTCCAGCGGAGAATGCGACAACGATTCACTGCTGGTGCTGCCGACGCCGCCGCCGGAGTTGTGCGAGATGCCGTCGACGAAGGCGTTGCGGTCCTCCGGCGGGATGCCCAGCAGGTCGGCGATGACCAGCAGGGTGAAGGGGCTGGCGAAGCCCTTGATGAACTCACCCTTGCCGGGCGCCAGGAAGTCGTCGAGCACCTCATCGGCCAGCGCCCACATCGCGTCCTCGTTCTCCTTGAGGCGCTTGGGCGTGATCAGCCGCATCATCAGCGACCGATGGTTGGTGTGTACCGGCGGGTCGAGCGTCGGCAGCTGGTCACTGAACGGCAGCTCGTCGCGATGCTCTTCGATCAGCTCGGTGACGTCGTCCCCCTCGAGCGGGACGGGGAAGCCGGGGAACGGCCCGGTCACCGAGAGGCATGACGAGAAGGTCTTCTCGTCGTTGTAGACGGCGACCGCCTCCTCCCAGCCGGTGATCATGGTGACGCCGTAGTGATCCTCGGGTTGGACGGGGCACTTGTCGCGTAGCGCGTTGAAGTACGGATACGGGTCGTCCACCAGCCGCGGGTCCCTGAACCAGTCGATGCCGGCGGGGTCGATCGTCATGCGCCACTCCATTCAACGATCTCATGAGGCGAGAACGTGATTCTCATCTTTGCGTATTAGATTTCCATACCGACGATGCGCCGTCAACGAGAGGGTGGGCCTGAGTCGGCTAACCTGCTAAGCAAGTGCTCAGTTTTACTCATCCCCCGAGGAGATCGCCGATGACCGCGCCCACGGATTCCGAGCTCTACTACGACCCGTACGGCATCGAGTTGAACATGAATCCCCACCGGGTCTTCGCCCGGATCAGGGAGGAGGCGCCCCTCTATTACAACGAGCAGCACGATTTCTACGCGCTGAGCCGCTACGACGACGTCAACAAGGCCGTGATCGACCACGAGACGTTCATCTCCGGGCGCGGAGCCGTCCTCGAGATCATCAAGTCGGGGATGGAGATCCCGCCGGGCACACTGATCTTCGAGGACCCGCCGATCCACAACATCCATCGCAATCTGCTGTCCCGGATGTTCACCCCGCGCAAGGTGCTCGCACTCGAGCCGCAGATTCGCGAGTTCACCGCCAGATGCCTTGACCCGGTGGTCGGATCGGGCCGATTCGACTTCGTCAACGACCTCGGCGAGCAGATGCCGATGCGCGTCATCGGGATGCTGCTCGGCATCCCAGAGGATCAGCAGCAGCACATCACCGCCCACGGCGAGGAAGCCCTGCAGGGGCAGACCGTCGACGCACTGGCGACCGGTGAGGTGTTCTCGGAGTTCATCGACTGGCGCATCACACACCCGTCCGACGACATCATGACCGAACTCCTCAACGCGGAGTTCGAGGACCAGACAGGAACGGTGCGCAAGCTGGGCCGGGAAGAACTGCTGCTGTACCTGATCGTCATCGCCACGGCCGGTTCCGAGACGACCACCCGGCTGATCGGATGGGCGGGCAAGACGCTGGCCGACTACCCGGATCAGCGTCGCGATCTGGCGGAGAACGCAGCGCTGATACCCCAGGCGATCGAGGAGATCCTGCGCTGGGAGCCGCCTGCGCTGCAGATCGCCCGCTACGTCACGCGCGACGTGGAGTACTACGGCCAGACCGTGCCCGAGGGCTCGGCGATGCTGATGCTCGTCGGCGCAGCCAACCGCGACCACCGCCGCTTTCCGCCCGACGGCGATGTCTTCGACATCCACCGGGAACCGCACTCGCACATGAGCTTCGGCGCAGGCACGCACTTCTGCATGGGCAACGCCCTGGCCCGGCTCGAGGGTCGCATCGCGCTGGAGGAGATCCTCAAGCGCTTCCCCGAGTGGGAGGTCGACTGGCCCAGCGCCAAACCGTCGGAGACCGCCGCCGTGCGGGGGTGGGCCGCCATGCCCACCTTCGTCTGATTCAGAAGGGTGCCGGGTTCTCGGCGTCGAATCTGCGGTTGCGTTCGCGTTCGGCTCTGACGCGGTCGCGTCGTTGCTGGGCCCTGGTGCGTTTGCGCAGCGGCATGCGCAGTTCACGATCGCGACTCGGCTCGGCGCCTGACGCAGGCTCGGCCGGTACCGGTGTGGTGGTGTCCCAGTTCGGGAAGTAGATCCGGCTGCCCGGCGGAGCGCGGTGCCTTGACCCGGACGGACTGGTCCAGACGATGGTGCCGTCGGCGGACTGTTCGTCGGTCCACCCTCCGCGGCCGACCCAGAAAGTCTTCAGCAAGTGGTGTTTGCGGCACAGCGCCTTGGTGTTACCCGGATGCGTCGCACCATCCCGCCCATGCGGAACCGTATGGTCGAGGTCGCAGTACTCGGCGGGTTGATCGCACCCGACGAAGGTGCACGTCATGTCGCGAGCCCGGACGAGCCGCTGCTGTGCGACCGAGGGTCGGTAGCCCGGTTCGGCGATCAGATCCTCGGGATGGACCACCGGTCGGACGGTGGCGCCCATGCGACGCACTTGCGCCAGCAGCGGTGTCGGGATGACGCCGCCGCCAGTGATGATCGAGGTGTACGAGCAGGATGCGGGCTCACGCGGTTCGGGTGCGTCGCCCGTTCCGGTGTCGTCGGGTCCGGGTTCCGGTGCGGACCCGTCATTGTCGCCGCCACCTGCGTCAGGGTCGTTGGTGAGTACGAGGATCTCGAAGTGCCTGCCGCGGGCATCCGGGCCGGTGGGCGCCGGGCAGTCAGGGCTCCCGCACAGGCACGGCAGGACGTCCCCTTGGGCGGCGATGACACCCCAGGCCTCGGTGCGCCGCTCCCCGTGGGTCCGCGGATCGTCCTTGCACACGGACTTCGCCAACGCTTCGGCGCGGCGCTCCATCAATTCGGCATCGGAGATCTTCAGCCGTCCGAACACCGACCGGGTGCCGGTTTCATCGTCGGGCTTCCCGAACCGCACGTCCAGACTCTTCTCCGCGGCCATGAATCGGCGCACGGCGTCAGGGTCGTGCTTCTCGATCTTGGCGTCGATCGCATCGGCGAGCTTTCGGTCGGAATAGTTCCCGAACCGCGTCGCCACCGCCGCGATGTCCGCGTCGACCTTGGCCAGCAGGTCGGGTTCCTCGATCAGGTGGGTGCGCCAGCTCGCGGTGGTGGCCACCGTGAGGGTGATGTCGCCGCGACGCAGCAGTTCCCCCAGTCGCGGCAGCCGGTCGCGCAGATCGAGCCCCTGGTGCATCAGCCCGGAGGCCTTGCGGTGGCTGATCGTCAGGTCCGCGGCGACCTCGGCGGCGCAGCTGTCCCACGCGTCGCAGACCCAGTACTCCCGAGTGCGGGCCAGCTCGCTGCCCAGGCGGCGGGTCGCCAACTCCGCGATCGCGGCCAATCGGTGACCCGCGGTGGCTGCCTCGGAGCGAGCGAGACCGGTGATGGCGAGGTTCAGGCCGTTGTCGTCCAACGTCGCCGGATCCGAAAAGGTCTCGCACATACATTCGATTATCCGAGCGTGAAGCCCGCGCCGAAAGACCGCATACGAAACCTGTGGATGAATCTTCGACTGCGGACAACACACGCGCGCAGAGGGTTTGGTGTCAGACCCCTGCGCTAGGGATTCCCCCTACGAATCAACACCGCCCCGATGACGCACACGCCGACGGCCACCGCGAACACCCCCGCGATCAGGTGCCGTCCAGATCCGCTCGCGACATAGGCCCACGCCTGCAGCCCTCCTGCGATCAGCGCGAGCAGTCCGAAACTCATTGCGGCCCATCGGTAGGCGCTCACGTCGGTGAGTGTAAAACCAAACGCCGACGTCGACCACAACCCGATTTAGTTAGACACTGGTCAACTAACTCGAACCGCGTTATCGTGTTCACCGTGGCCGATACCGCTGACTCCCTGACTGCTGACCGCGGTCAGCGTCGGGCGACATTTCAGCGGGCGAAGTCTCACGAGACGAAGCGCATGCTGGTCCAGGCCGCCATGGCGCTGTGGCGCACGAAGGGATACGCCACCACCACGGTCGCCGACATCTGCACCGCGGCGGGGGTGAGCAAGGCACTGTTCTACTTCTACTTCCCGCGCAAGGAGGACGTGCTGTTCGAGGTCGGTGTCATGTCGACGCAGGCCGCGCAGCGCACGATCGGCGAGCTACTCACCAAGCCGTATGAGATCGGCGACGTCGTCTCGGCCGCTCTGACGACGTTCGAGCGCTCGATGGCCCGCAACCCCCGCGAGCTGATCATCGAGACCATCCTCGAGGGGTACCGACACGAACATCGGTTGCTCGCCGACGGCACGCCAGACGATCTGGACGCCGACATGTTCACCGAGCTGTTCAGCCGAGCGATCGCCGACGGCAAGCTCGGGGCCGAGGTCGACGTCGCGCACCTGGCCTACCTGGCGCAGACCATGGTCAGCGAAGGCGCACGACACTGGGCGGCAGGGGCTTTCGGCAATCGCTCCTTCGCCGAGGTCGTCACGGCTGACATCACCACGCTCGTCAACGGATATCCCTGACCCGGCAAGGAGGCCGCATGTGGGACTTTGAAACCGACCCCGAGTACCAGGAACTTCTGGACTGGGCCGATCAATTCGTGCGCAACGAGGTCGAACCGCTCGACCTGATCTGGCCGCACCTGCAGTTCACTCCGTTGACCGATACCCGACGCAAGGTCATCGACCCGCTCAAGGAGCAGGTGCGCCAGAAGGGTTTGTGGGCAACCCATCTCGGCCCCGACCTCGGCGGCCAGGGTTACGGCCAGCTCAAGCTCGCGCTGCTGAACGAGATTCTCGGCAGGTCGCAGTGGGCATCGGTCATCTTCGGCTGTCAGGCGCCCGATACCGGCAACGCCGAGATCATCGCCCACTACGGGACACCCGACCAGAAGGAGCGTTACCTTCGCCCACTGCTCGACGGCGAGCTGTTCTCGAGCTACTCGATGACCGAACCGCAGGGCGGCGCCGACCCCACCCAGTTCAAGACCAGCGCCGTGCGCGACGGAGACGATTGGGTGATCAACGGCTGGAAGTACTTCTCGTCCAACGCCAATACCGCCTCGTTCCTCATCGTCATGGTGGTCACCAACCCGGACGTGAGTGCCTACCAGGGGATGTCGATGTTTCTGCTCCCGACGGACACGCCCGGGGTGAACATCGTGCGCAACGTGGGGCTGCACGGGGAACGCGACGGTGAGGGCAGTCACGCTCTCATTCACTACGACAATGTGCGCGTGCCCAATTCGGCTCTCCTCGGCGGCGAGGGGCAGGCCTTCGTGATCGCCCAGACACGACTCGGTGGCGGTCGGATCCACCACGCGATGCGGACCATTGGACTGTCCCAGAAGGCCATCGACATGATGTGCGAACGCGCTCTCAGCCGAGAGACCGCGGGCAGCCGCCTGTCCGACAAGCAGGCCGTGCAGCAATACATCGCGGACTCCTACGCCCAGCTCAAGCAGTTCCGGCTGATGGTGCTGTACACCGCATGGGAGATCGACAAGTACAACGACTACAAGAAGGTGCGCAAGGACATCGCCGCCGTCAAGGTCGTCATGCCCACGGTGCTTCACGACATCGCCTGGCGCGCAATGCAGGTACACGGCGCACTCGGCGTCACCAATGAGATGCCGTTTCTGGGCATGGTCACGGGCGCGGCGGTGATGGGGCTGGCCGACGGCCCCACCGAGGTGCACAAGACCACCGTCGCCAAGCAGGTGCTGCGGGACTACACCGCCAGCGACGACGTCTGGCCGACGGAGTGGATACCTCGCAAACGCGATGCGGCACGTGCGAAGTACGCCGAGTACCTCGAACTGGAGGTGGGCAACCAGTGACGGCCCCGGGCATCGACGTCGCCCGCCTCGCCGCGTGGATGGACGAGGCCGCTCTCCCCGGCAAGGGTGAGCCGCTGGCCACCCGCTTCCTCTCCGGCGGGACGCAGAACGTGATCTACGAGCTCACTCGCGGCGACGAGAAGTGCGTCATCCGCATGCCGCCACCAGACGCACCACCGGACCGCGACAAGGGCATCCTGCGCGAGTGGCGCATCATCGAGGCGCTCGACGGCACCGAGGTGCCCCACACCAAGGCCGTCGGAGTGTGCGACGACGCGAGCGTGCTGGGCAGGCCGTTCTACCTGATGGGCTTCGTCGACGGCTGGTCCCCGATGGACGTCCACGGCAATTGGCCGGAGCCGTTCGATGATGATCTCGACGCGCGCGCCGGACTGAGTTATCAACTGGCCGAAGGCATTGCGCTGCTGTCGAAGGTCGACTGGAAGGCCAGGGGACTACACGACCTCGGCCGTCCCGACGGGTTCCACGAACGTCAGGTCGACCGGTGGACCGGGTTCTTCGAGCGGATCAAGCGGCGCGAGATAGAGGGCCTCGACGTGGCCACCGACTGGCTCAAGGCGCACGGGCCGCTGGACTTCATCCCCGGTCTGATGCATGGCGATTACCAGTTCGCCAACGTCATGTACCGACACGGTGCGCCTGCCCGACTGGCGGCCCTGGTCGACTGGGAGATGGGCACTGTCGGCGACCCGAAACTGGACCTGGGCTGGATGGTGCAGTCGTGGCCGTCCGGACCCGACGACACCGCGGCGATGAGCTACGTCGACATGCGCGGCATGCCCTCACGCGACAGGGTCGTCGCACACTACGCCGAGGTGTCGGGCCGCCAGGTCGACGACCTGGACTACTATCTGGTGCTGGCCAAGTGGAAGCTGGCGATCGTGCTGGAGCAGGGTTTCCAGCGCGCAGGCGACGACGAAAAGCTGCTGGCTTTCGGGCCGGTCGTCACCGAGCTGATGGCCTCGGCCGCCGAACTCGCCGAGTCCACGGACTATCGGGGCTAGTCGAGCGATGCGCGCTGCGGTCTGCCCGGCCTACGGTCCGCCGGAAGTCGTTCGCGTCGAAGAGCATCCGGTGCCCACGGCGCAGCCGGGCCAGATTGGCGTGCGGGTGCATGCGGCGGCAGTGAACTTCCCCGACGTCCTGCTGATCGCCAACTCCTACCAGGTCAGCATCCCGCCGCCTTTCATTCCAGGCAGCGAGTTCGCAGGCACTATCGACGAAGTCGGTTCGGATACCACGGGTTTCGCGACGGGGGACCGTGTGACGGGCACCGGAATGTTCGGCGCCTTCGCCGAGCGGGTCGTCGTCGACGCGGCGACCTTGGCCCGCATTCCCGACGGCATCGACGAGCCGACGGCGGTGGCGTTCGGCGTCGCGTACCGCACGGCGTATCACACGCTGCGCTCCACCGCCCGCCTGAAGTCCGGCGACGAACTCGTCGTGCTCGGTGCGGGTGGCGGCGTCGGCTTGGCGGCGGTTCAACTCGGCGTCGCTCTGGGTGCGAATGTCACCGCGGTCGCGTCGTCACCCGAGAAGCTGGACGCGGCCGCGAATTACGGCGCGACCAACCTGATCAAGCATCGGCGGGCAGGAGCGGAGCGACTCGGGGACCAATCCCGAAGAGCCGAGTTGCGCCCCGCGTTGCGTGACGCGCTGCCAGACGGTGCCGACGTGGTGGTGGACACGGTGGGTGGCGACCTCGCCGAGCCCGCGCTGCGGTCGCTGCGCCGTGGCGGCCGGTTCGTCACGGTGGGCTACGCCTCGGGCGTCATCCCTCGGATCCCCTTGAATCTGGTGCTCGTCAAGGGAATCCACGTCATGGGCTTCCAGTTCCAGGACGTACCGCCCGAGGACTTCGAACGCAACGAGACGGAGCTTCGCGAGTTGCTGGTCGCCGGGCGCGTGTCACCTCACGTGGGCGCGGTGTACCCGCTGGCGGAAACGGCCAGCGCGTTGCGTCACGTCGCCGACGGGCGGGCGATCGGCAAGGTGCTGATCGACCTCAGCTTGCGGGCGTGAGGTCCGCGGCAACCGAAGGCAGCGCGGCCAGCCCGCAGCGGAACGTCTCGGTGTCGCCGACGTCGCCGGCGTCCGGGTCCGCAGCGGCAGCGAGCGCCTGCGCCTTGAACGCACGGGCGGCCCCGCTCAGCTGGTGGTGAACCGAACCGATCGTGCTGTCGAGCTCCGTCGGCCAATGTTCGCCCCACAACGTCACTTCGGTCATGCCGTGGTCGAGTGCGGTGAGCACGCCTCGGCGCACCCGTTCGTCGCTGGCGAAGAGATCCGCGGCGACGGCGACCGTCTGCGGGTGCGGGCGGTCGGCCCATTCCTCCAGCGCGGCTTCGAGGTCATGGATTTCGACGCCGAGGATCTCGAGTGGCCGTAGGTCCTCGTCAGCGGAGATCAGCACCGTGACGTCCCAGCCGGCCATCACCCGGTCGACGAGCCACCCTCCGGCGAACTTGACGACCTCGGGGACGTTGCGGGCGACGACGTCGAGTCGGTACCTCATGTCGGGATGCCTTCCGAGGGCGGTGTCTTCGTCGCCGGTGGCGTGAAGTCGCGGGCGAGTGCTTCGGCGTACCCCTTGAACACCTCGGCGAGGGGAATTGAAGGATCGAGCAACCATGCGGTCTCCATTCCATTGACGAAGGCGAGAATCTCGACGGCCTTGATGGCCGGGTCGATGTCTTGGCGGTACCGACCGGCGCGCTGACCGCTGTCAATCAGGCCGGCGACGATGCACGCGCCCTCGCGCTGCCTGTGGAGCAAGCGGTCGTGCAGGGGGGCGTCGGGTGCGATGTTCTCGATCAGCAGCATGGTGAAGGTGCCGACGAGCTCGGGTTGACGGTCGAAGCGCTCGGCGACGCGACAGATCTCGGTGACCAGATCGCCACGGCGGTCGGCGTGGGTGTCGTCGTCTGCGTCGCGGGCATCGAGCACCGCATTGAGCAGTTGCTCCTTGGATTCGTAGTGGTGAAGCAACCCGGCCGCGCTGACCCCGGCTTCCCTCGCGATCTGCGCCAGCGAGGTGTTGCGCCACCCGTAACGCGCGAGCAGACGCTCTGCGACCTCGAGGATCCGCTGCTTACGGTCCTCCCCCTTGGCAAGGAGCGAGGCATACGGCCGCGGCGCAGAAGCCGGCCTCGACACCGAACTCGTCACTGAACCCCTTCGTTCCAACCAACCTAGTGAACACACAGTAGGTAGGTTTGGCCCGTGTGACAAGGGTCTCAGTGAAGTTGATTCCCGACGCCCGGGTCAACACGCTCAACTCGCCTCTAGAGGCCTAGCGACTTTGCGATGATCACCTTCATCACCTCGGACGTGCCCGCGTAGATGCGAGCCACCCTGGCATCGGTGTACAGCCGGGCGATCGGGTACTCCATCATGTAGCCGTAGCCGCCGAAGAGCTGCAGACAGCGGTCGATCACCCGCTGCTGCATCTCGGTGCAGAACAGCTTCACCCGGGCGGCGTCGGCCCCGGACAGCTCGCCGTCGACGTGCAGCGTGACGGCACGGTCCAGCATCGCCTGCGCTGCTTCGACCTCCGTCGAGCAGGCGGCCAGTTCGAACTTGGTGTTCTGGAACGATGCGACGGTTTGCCCAAACGCCTTGCGGTCCTTGGTGTAGTCGATGGCCACGGCGATCGCCGACCGCGCCTGCGCCACCGACCCGACGGCCACCGTCAGGCGCTCCTGCGGGAGGTTGTGGCCGAGGTAGCCAAACGCTTCGTCCACCTCCCCCAGCACGTTGGCCGCTGGGACGCGCACGTCGACGAACGACAACTCGGCGGTGTCCTGGACCTTGCAGCCCATCTTGTCCAGTTCGCGGCCCCGGGTGAAACCGGGCATGCCGTCCTCGACGACCAGCAGTGTCAGCCCCCGGCGTCGGTTGTCGGGGTCGGTCGAGGTGCGGGCGACGGTGACCACCAAATCGGCCTGCATGCCGCCGGTGATGAACGTCTTGGCGCCGTTGACGATGTAGTCGTCACCGTCACGAATTGCGGTGGTGCGCATGCCCGCCAGGTCCGAACCCGTTCCGGGCTCGGTCATCGCCACGGCGGTCAGCAGCGTGCCCGCGGCGATCCGCGGGAACCACCGCTCGCGCTGTTCGGCGTTCGCATAGTGCAGGAAGTACGGCAGAATCACCTCGAGTTGCGTACGTACCGTCGACAGGGTGACCAGCGCGCGCGCCGCCTCCTCCTGCATGACGACGTTGTAGCGGTAGTCCGGTTCCCCTCCACCGCCGTACTCCTCCGGGATGGCCATCCCGAGCATGCCCAGCGAGCCCATCTGCTCGAACACCGCGCGAGGCATGCGGCCGCCCTTCTCCCACGCGGGATAGTGCGGCACCACTTCCTTTTCGACGAACTCCCGCGCCAACTCGCGGAACGCCTCGTGGTCTTCGGTGAATAGATCGCGGCGCACAGCGCCCTCCTTGTCTGAAAGCCAGCTAGGGTCGGCTATTTCAAGAGCTCGACCATCGTGGCGTTGGCGGTACCCCCGCCCTCACACATCGTCTGCAGGCCGTATCGAATTCCGTTGTCCCGCATGTGATGGATCATCCGGGTCATCAGCACCGCACCCGAAGCGCCCAGCGGATGGCCCAACGCAATCGCGCCGCCGAGCGGGTTGAGCTTCGCTTCATCGGCGCCCGTCTCCGCCAGCCATGCCAGCGGCACCGGTGCGAACGCCTCGTTGACCTCGAAGACGCCCACCTCGTCGAGGTGAACGCCGGCCTTGTGCAACACCTTCTCCGTCGCGGGGATCGGCCCCGTCAACATGAGCACCGGGTCGGCACCGGTGACCGCCCCGGCGCGATACCGCACCAACGGGGTCAGGCCCAGCTGAACCGCGTTCTCCGCGGTCATCACCATCAGGGCAGCCGCTCCGTCGGAGATCTGCGACGAGTTGCCCGCGTGAATGACGCCGTCCTCGGTGAACGCCGGCTTCAAGCCGGCCAGCTTCTCGACGGTGGTGCCCCGACGGATGCCCTCGTCGTCGGTCACCACGTCGCCATCGGTGAACACCGGCATGATCTGGTCGGTGAACGCGCCCGCATCCTGAGCAGCGGCGGCCCGCTCGTGGGAGCGCGTGGAGTACTCGTCGAGCCGGGTCCGGGACAAGTTCCACTTCTGCGAGATCAGCTCCGCCGAGATGCCCTGGTTGAACGAGAAGCCTTCATAGCGGGCAAGCGCTTTCGGCCCGTATGGCGTACCCGTCGCCCGCGCCGAGCCCAGCGGTACTCGGCTCATCACCTCGACGCCACCGGCCACCACGATGTCCTGCTGACCCGACATCACGGCCTGGACGGCGAAGTCGAGCGCCTGCTGACTGGACCCGCACGCCCGGTTCACCGTGGTGCCCGGGATGTGCTCGGGCCAGCCTGCGGCCAGCACCGAGTAGCGGCCGATGTTGCTTGACTGATCACCGACCTGAGAGACGCAGCCCCACACGACGTCGTCGATGACCTCGGGATCCACCCCGGTCCGTTCGACCAACTCGTTGAGTACCAGCGCGGACAGGTCGGCCGCGTGCTGGTCGGACAGTCCACCGTTGCGCTTGCCGACAGGCGTGCGCACGGCGCCGACGATGACGGTCTCCCGCATTACTTCTGCTCCGTTCCGGGCGGTGTTACCGCCCATGCCCCCGTGAACTCCGGTTCGCGTTTCGCCGCGAACGCGGCGTAGGCCTCCCCCGAGTCTGCCGTTGCGAAATTGCCCGGTTGTGCCCGGGCCTCGTTGACCAGCGCTTCGCGCAACGTAGCGTTGGCACCGTCGTTGAGCAGCGCCTTGCTCTGGGCCAGTGCGAAGGGCGGTCCCGCGGCCAGCCGCACCGTCAGGTCGTCGACGAATGCGTCGATCTCGCCGACCGGCGTGACCCAGGTGACCAGCCCCAACTGGTGCGCTTCCTCGGCGTCGATCATGTCCGCGAGCAGCACCAGTCGCTTGGCCTGTTGCAGCCCGACCAGCTTGGGCAGCAGCCACGATCCGCCGAGATCGATCGACAGCCCGCGCTTGCTGAAGACCTGGCAGAACTTGGATTCTGGGGTCGCCACCACCAGATCGCAGCCAAGGGCCAGGTTCCAACCGGCACCGACCGCGACGCCGGTGACCTTGGCCACGGTCGGAACGGCGAGCTCGTGCAGTGCCATCGCCACGTCGGTCAACCGACGCAACTTGTGCCGGGGGTGGATGTCCTCGCCGGTGCCGATGTCGGCGCCCGAACAGAACGCACCGCCGGCGCCGGTGATCACCAGGGCGCGCACACCGTCGTCGCGGGCGGTGGCACGCAGCGCGTCGGCCAGTTCCACCCACAGCTGCGCGTCGATCGCGTTCTTGCGGTGCGGCCGGTTCAAGGTCAACGTGCGCACGCCGTCCCGATCGGAGCACAGCAGCACCTGATCCAGGGTCACGGGTAGGCCGGCCCGATTACTCCGTCGGCCCGCAGCGTGGCGATTTCGGTTGCGCTGAGCCCCAATTCGCCGAGCACGTCGTCGGTGTGCTCACCGAGTCCGGGCACGGCACCCATGGGCGCCTCGTATCCGGCGATCACCGGAGGCGGCAACAGGGCGGGGAGCTCCCCCTTCGGCGAGTCCACCGTCCGCCAGCGGTCCCTGGCGGTGAGCTGAGGGTGCACCACGACCTCGCTCGGCAAGTTGTAACGGGAATTGCCGATTCCGGCATCGTCGGCCGTCTTTTGGATGTGCGCGAGATCGTGCTGGGCACACCAGGATCCGATGGCGTCGTTGAGCACGTCCCGGTGCGCGCAGCGGTCGGGGTTGGTGCTGAACCGTGGGTCGTCGGCCAGGTCGGGCCGCTCGATGACCTCCCTGGCCACCCGCTGCCATTCGCGATCGTTCGTGGTGCCAAGCACCACTGTCTGACCGTCGCGGGTGGGAAACGCCCCGTATGGCGCAACGGCGGGTGAACCCACTCCGAGCGGCTCTTGATCGATGCCCGAGTGCTGGGTATATGTGAGCGCATATCCCATGACGTCGGTCATGACGTCGAACAAGCTGAGCTCGACGGCGGGGGACGCGAAGTCGGATCGACCACCTCGCGCAACGAGCAAGGCGAGGATCGAGATCGCCGCATAGAGTCCCGTCGTGAAGTCGGCCATCGCAGGCCCGGGCTTCGCGGGCATGCCGGGGTAGCCGGTGATCGCGCAGGAGCCCGACTCCGCTTGCACCAGAAGGTCATACGCGCGCTTGTGCGAGATCGGCCCCCCGGGCCCGTATCCATCGATCTCGACGGGGATGACGTTGGGGTGACGCACCGCGAGGTCGGCCGGGGCGAGGCCCATGCGAGCGGTCGCTCCTGGCGCGAGGTTGGAGACGAACGCGTCGGCCCCGTCCAACAGTCGGTGCAACAGTTCGAGGCCGGCCGGAGCCTTGGTGTTGAGCGTGACGGATTCCTTGCCGCGGTTGCACCACACGAAGTGGGCGGCGAGCCCCCCAGGACCATTGACGACGCCGTCGTAGTCGCGAGCGAAGTCACCCCCCTTGGGGTTCTCCACCTTGATCACCCGAGCACCGAAGTCGGCCAGTACCCGCGTGCACATCGGAGCGGCCACCGCCTGCTCCATTGCGACGATCGTGATTCCGGCAAGTGGTGCCGGACCAGCCATCAGTAGCTCCTCGGCAGGCCGAGCACGTGGCTGCCGAGGAAGTTGAGAATCATCTCCTGGCTGACGGGGGCGATCTTCATCAGCCGTGACTCGCGGAAGAACCGGGAGATGTTGTACTCCTCGGAATAGCCCATGCCGCCGTGCGTCTGCAACGCGCGGTCCGCTGCATCAAATCCAGCATCCGCACACAAATACTTGGCCATGTTGGCCTCGCGTCCGCACGGCTTGCCATTGTCGTACAGCCAGGTCGACTTGCGCAGGATCAACTCCGCGGCATCCAGGCGGGCCAAGGAATCGGCCAACGGGAACTGGATGCCCTGGTTCATGCCGATTGGCCGGTCGAACACGACGCGTTCGTTGGCGTACTTCACGGCCCGGTCCAACGCCACCCGGCCGATGCCCAGCGCCTCGGCGGCGATGAGCATCCGCTCCGGGTTCAGGCCGTGCAGGATGTAGCTGAAACCCTTGCCCTCCTCGCCGATTCGGTCTTCGACGGGGATGCGGAGGTCATCGATGAACAGCTCGTTCGAGCTGACGGCGTTGCGGCCCATCTTCTTGATCGGACGGATGTCGACGTGATCGCGATCGAGGTCGGTGAGGAACAGCGAAAGGCCGTCGGTCTTCTTGGTGACCTCGTCATACGGCGTCGTCCGGGTCAGCAGCAGAACCTTCTCGGACTCCAGCGCCTTGGAGATCCATACCTTGCGACCATTGACGACGTAGTGGTCGCCAGCCCGATCATGACCGCGCTTGGCGAAGGTGGTGATCCGCGAAGTATCAAGCCCTGCACCGGGTTCGGTCACACCGAAGCAGACGTGCAGGTCGCCGTTGACGATTCTGGGCAGCGTGGCCGCCTTCATCTCGTCCGACCCGAACACCACCACCGGCTGCATGCCGAAGATGGACAGGTGAATTGCGCTGGCGGCGTTCATGGCCCCGCCCGAGCGCGCGACCTCCTCGGCCAGAATGGTCGCCTCGGTGATACCGAGTCCGTGACCGCCGTACTGCTCGGGGATGGTCATTCCGAGCCAGCCGCCGGACGCGATGGCATCGTAGAACTCCCGCGGGAACTCGTGCGCCTGGTCCTTCTCCATCCAGTACTGGTCGTCGAACTTCGACGCCAGTTCGGCGACGGATTTGCGGATCAGTTCCTGATCCTCCGTCAGCTCGAAGTTCATCCCGCCGGTCACTGCACTCCCCTACACCTCGAAGTCACTTGCGGACAGCCGAATTCGCCGGTGCAATCGCCTTCGGTCGCACCGGCGGCCTCCACTCCGCCTATCCGATCAATCTTTGTTGCCGGTCAATTCCTTGGCCCTCGCGGCGAAGTCCGCGAAACTGGCAGCGCTGTGGTCGTGTTTGCTCAGCGCTTGGGTGGAGACGTCGTGGCCTTCGGCGGCCTTGCGGAGCGCGCCGATGGTGGCCTGTTCGCGGGTGATGTGGGTGAACGGGTCGAAGTGGTACCAATTCATCGCGTTCTCGTAGGTCATCTTGTTGATCTCGTCGTCGGGCACGTCGTTGGCCTTGAGCACCTCGTCGAGCTGCTCGGGGGCATTGGGCCACATCGTATCGCTGTGCGGGTAGTCGGCTTCCCAACTGATGTTGTCGACACCGATCTGGTTGCGCAACTGCACCCCGACCGGATCGGAGATGAAACAGGTCAGGAAGTGGTCCCGGAACACCTCAGAGGGCTTCTGGGTGCCGAAGTCCTGCCCGGTCCAGGTGGAGTGCATCTCATAGGTCCGGTCCGCCCGATCCAGGAAGTACGGGATCCACCCGGTGCCACCCTCGGACAACGCGACCTTGAGATCCTTGTACTTCTTGATCGGCGCCGACCACAACAGATCTGCCGCGGCTTGGACGATGTTCATCGGCTGCAACGTGATCATCACATCCATCGGCGCATCCGGAGCGGTGATCGCCAACCGGCCCGACGAGCCGATGTGCACGTTGAGCACCGTGTCGGTGTCCACCAACGCCTCCCACAGCGGCGTCCAGTACTCGGCATGGAAACTCGGATACCCCATCGCCGACGGGTTCTCCGAGAACGTCAACGAATGCACCCCACGCTTGGCGTTGCGGCGCACCTCCTTGGCACACGCCTCGGCGTCCCAGATCACCGGCAACGTCATCGGAATGAATCGCGCCGGATAGGCCCCGCACCACTCCTCGACATGCCAATCGTTGTAGGCCTGCACCAACGCCAGCGAGAACTCCGGATCCTCGGTGGCGAACAACCGGCCCGCGAACCCCGGAAACGACGGGAAGCACATCGACCCCAAGATCCCGCCCGCGTTCATGTCCTTCACGCGTTCGTCGACGTCGAAACACCCCTTGCGGATCTCATCGAGCCCCTGCGGTTCCAGCCCGTACTCCTCCTTGGGCCGACCCGCGACCGCATTGAGCGCGACGTTGGGGATCACGATGTCGCGAAACTGCCAGGTATCCGAACCATCCGGATTGTGCACCAACTGCGGCGCATCATCGATGTACTTCTTCGGCAAATGATTCTTGAACATGTCAGGAGGCTCGACGATGTGGTCATCGACGCTGATCAGGATCATGTCGTCCTTGTGCACAGGCGTTCCTTTCGTAGGACTGAGTGACACCCTTGGGAACCAGCGTAGTTCCGACCTTGTTCTCTACATAGGGAAACTAGCCTCTCACCGTACGAGAATCAACGTCCGATAGCCTGGTATAGGCCTTCGAGCCTGCGGCTTTAGCCGTCTCGTCACGGTTTCCGGACCGCCGACACAGCCTTCATTAGGCCTGTTCCATTGACGATTCGCGCAACAAGTGGAAATCTATTGGTCGAATATGAGAATATGATTCTCATCGCCGAGAGGCACCCATCGACGCAGAGTGGAGGACGCCCGTGCGAGTCGCCCCACTGCCGGCAGCCGAGTGGGATGACGCGGTTCATGCTGCGCTCCGGATGATGCCCGAGGAGCGGCGGAATCCGGCGGCCGCGGGCAACGCCATCGCGACGTTCGTCAACCACCCCGACTTGACTCGCTCCTACCTCACCTTCAGCTTCTACCTGCTGACGCGCTCAACGTTGGCCCCACGCCTGCGTGAGCTGGCCGTCCTGCGGATCGCCCACCTCGCCTCCTGCGCATACGAGTGGGACGA
The DNA here is from genome assembly GCA_025963385.1 of Mycobacterium sp. Lineage (GTDB taxonomy): Bacteria > Actinomycetota > Actinomycetes > Mycobacteriales > Mycobacteriaceae > Mycobacterium. The sequence goes on along the minus strand of JAOPUT010000283.1, from coordinate 3,207 downwards.
ACACGTCGCCATCGGTCAGCGGGAAGGGCTGTCGCTCGACGACATCGCCGCGCTCCAACGTGGCGAGGCCGCCGACGAGTTCGATCAGACGGTGCTCACCGCCGTCGACGAGCTCGTCGAGAAGACCCGCATCACCGACGAGACCTGGGCCGCCCTCGGCGAGCGCATGGACGAGAAGCAACTCATGGACTTCGTCTTCACCGTCGGCGGCTATCACATGCTGGCGATGGCCCTGAACACGTTCGGCGTGGAACCCAAGAAGGAGAACTGATCATGCCCCACTTCCCCAAGCCCGACGCGGGTAGCTGGACTGAGAATTGGCCCGAACTGGGTACCGCACCAGTCAATTACAACGACTCCATCGATCCCGAGCACTACCTGCTCGAGCAGCAGGCGATCTTCAAGAAGACGTGGCTCAAGGTCGGCCGCGTGGAGCAGCTCCCCAAGACCGGCAGCTACTTCACCAGGGAAATGCCGTCCGTAGGACCGGGCACGTCGGTCATCATCGTCAAGGACAAGGAAGGCGTAGTCCGCGCATTTCACAACATGTGCAGGCACCGCGGAAACAAGCTGGTGTGGGCCGACTACCCCGGGGAAGAGGTGTCGGGCACCTGCCGTCAGTTCACCTGCAAGTACCACGCCTGGCGCTATGCGCTCAACGGCGACTTGACCTTCGTCCAGCAGGAGGGTGAGTTCTTCGACCTCGACAAGTCGGACTACGGCTTGAAGTCCGTGCGCTGCGAGCTCTGGGAAGGCTTCATCTTCATCAACTTCGACGACGCCGCCGCCCCGCTGACCGAGTACCTCGGCGACTTCGCGAAGGGCCTCGAGGGGTACCCGTTCCACGAGATGACCGAGCACTACGGCTATCGCTCGGAGATCAACGCCAACTGGAAGCTGTTCGTCGACGCGTTCACCGAGTTCTATCACGCGCCGATCCTGCACATGAAGCAGGCCGAGAAGGAGGAAGCCGAGAAGCTGGCCAAGTTCGGCTTCGAGGCACTGGCCTACGACATCAAGGGTGACCACTCGATGGTGTCGTCGTGGGGCGGGATGTCGCCCCCGAAGGACATCAACATGGTCAAGCCCATCGAACAGATCCTGCACAGCGGCCTGTTCGGACCGTGGGACCGCCCGGACATCAAGGGCATCCTGCCTGACGAACTACCACCGGCCATCAACCCGGGCCGCCACAAGACCTGGGGCACTGACTCATTCGAGTTCTTCCCGAACTTCACGCTGCTGTTCTGGGCGCCGGGTTGGTATCTGACCTATAACTACTGGCCCACTGCGGTGGACAAGCACATCTTCGAGGCCGACCTCTACTTCGTGCCGCCGAAGAACCTTCGTGAGCGGCTCTCCCAGGAACTCGCCGCGGTGACGTTCAAGGAGTACGCGTTCCAGGACGCCAACACTCTCGAGGCCACCCAGAGCATGATCAACACCAGGGTCGTCACCGACTTCCCGCTGTGCGATCAGGAGATCCTGCTCCGCCACCTGCACATGACGGCGTGGAACTACGTGAACGCGTACACGGGCAACGGCATTGGGTCCGGGGCGAGCGAAGCGACGGGGGAAACGCCTGCCAACGGCAATCCCGCGACGACCACCAGCGAGAAGGATGCCGCACATGTCTAAGCTCCCAGAAGAGTTCTCCGACCTGGAGCGGTTCACCGACTGGTGCCTGCCCACCGAGGAGGAGCGCTACGCCAAGCGCCTGGCCTCGACGATGAACGAGATGCAGGAGCTGTACGACGCGGGCATGGCGCGACTCGAGGACATCATGGTCTATGTCGACGCCCGTTTCCCGCTCAAAGGGATGCCCGATGACGCCAAGGCGCTGGTGCATCTGGGACAGTCGGTCGTCATGGTGAGCTTCCCCATCGAGGTATGGAAGCAACCGCGCGTGCTCGACAGTGGCGCGGCCTACATCCAACTCATCAAGGAGCCGGTGGTCTAAGGGTGGTAATAACCCTCAAAGCGGCGGGTCTAGTCGACGTCGACGCAGGCGAAATCGTTCGGCCGGGAATCCTCAAGATCGAGGGCGACCGAATCGTGGGTGTCGGAGGCTCTGTCCCCGATGGCCCAGATGACACCGTCATCGACCTCGGGGATTCCATCCTGCTGCCTGGCCTGATGGACATGGAAGTGAACCTGCTCATGGGAGGGCGGGGTGAGAATCCCGGACTGTCACAGGTTCAGGACGACCCGCCGACCCGAGTGCTGCGGGCGGTGGGCAATGCCCGACGCACCCTGCACGCCGGCTTCACGACGGTGCGCAACCTCGGCCTGTTCGTCAAGACCGGCGGCTACCTGTTGGACGTGGCGCTCGGCAAGGCCATCGATGCAGACTGGATCGAGGGGCCGCGAATCGTCCCTGCGGGCCATGCGATCACGCCGACCGGTGGGCACCTCGATCCGACGATGTTCGCGGCATTCATGCCCGGCGCACTGGAGTTGACGGTCGAAGAGGGCATCGCCAATGGGGTCGACGAGGTCCGCAAGGCGGTGCGCTACCAGATCAAGCACGGTGCCCAGCTGATCAAGGTGTGCGTTTCCGGTGGTGTCATGTCGATGACCGGAGAGGCTGGCGCGCAACACTATTCGGATGAGGAACTGCTTGCCATCGTCGACGAGGCCCACCGCCGAGGACTCCGGGTCGCCGCGCACACTCATGGGGCCGAGGCGGTCAAGCATGCGGTGGCATGCGGTATCGACTGCATCGAGCACGGCTTCCTGATGGACGACGAGGCCATCCAGATGCTGGTCGACAACGACCGATTCCTGGTCACCACCCGGCGATTGGCCGAGGCGATGGACGTGTCCCGAGCCCCGAAGGAGTTGCAGGACAAGGCCGCCGAGATGTTTCCCAAGGCGAAGACGTCGATCAAGGCCGCCTACGAGGCCGGAGTGAAGATCGCCGTCGGCAGCGACGCGCCTGCGATCCCACACGGCAAGAACGCCGACGAACTCGTCACGCTGGTCGACTGGGGCATGTCACCTGCCGCGGTACTGCGAGCGGCCACCGTCGTCGGCGCCGACCTGATCAACGTAACGGACCGCGGCCGACTGGCCGAGGGCCAGCTCGCGGACGTCATCGCCGTGCCCGGCGATCCACTGTTGGACATTCGCGTTACAAAGCAAGTAAGTTTTGTAATGAAAGGGGGCAAGGTCTATGTCAACAAGAACTGATGACCTCGTCGAGAT
>JAOPUT010000276.1 GCA_025963385.1 Mycobacterium sp. | reverse complement strand
CCTCGAGACCGAAGTTCTTGCTGCGGTGCTTGGCCAAGGCGTCGAGCTCGACGAACGAACCTTCGTCGAGAAGGGCGAAGATGCGCTCGCGCGCGGTCAGCTTGCCCTTGGCGTGAACCTTGTCGACAGCGGCCTCGCCGACGGGATGCAGGGTTTCGTCGGTGCGCTTCCGGAGATCGGCGAGCTTGCCCGCAGTGGTGTGGATGTCGATCTCGGTGGCCGTAGAAGGATCCGTCACGCTCGTCATGGTGGTCATCGTAGCGACAGGGTGCCCATTCTTCTTAGGCGGTCCTTAAACAAGTCTTCATACGTCGGGGAGGGAGGTGCAATCGCAGGTAGCCAAAAAATGACCTGAAAGCCACGATCGGTTGGTTCTCGCTATACCAGCGGTGGCGGGGATGCGGCGGGAACTCCGTACGTTCGAGCGAGAAGCACTCGGCGGCCGTCAGGCGAGCCGTGTACGGCGGCGACCTGCCGAGGTCCTTCAGCGAGCCGCGTCCTCACGTTGCTGTAACACTCGCTCCCGCTATGGTGGGCTTCGAATTCGCGACAGGAGCGCCCCAAATGTTCGTCGAACCTCAAGCCTCAGATCCTGAGGTCATTGCGAAGAAAATCGCCGTCAATCCGAAGGTCAGAATTCCACCGCGGATGGAGTGGGTGACGGACGACGACGGGCGCATCCTTGACTACAAACTCGAAGGCGAAAATCTCTTCACCAGGATTCGCGATGTGTACCTCGCGCTGTTCTACAACTCGATCGTCACCCACATTCCGTTCCACTTCATCCGGTTGGGATATCTGCGGCTCTGCGGTGCCACGATCGGCAAGGGTTCGGCGATCAACCGAGGCACCAGTGTGTGGTCGATCCGTTACATCGTGATCGGGAACGACGTCGCGATCGGATTTCGCTGTCTGCTCGACGCCCGCGCTGGCATCGCCATCGGCAACGATGTCGTCATCGCCAGCGACACCCAGATCATCGCGGGCGGGCACGACATCAATCATCCAAACTTCGTGCCCGCACCGAATCCTCCCGATCCCGTGGTGATCGACGACTACGTGTGGATCGCAAGTCGAGCGATGATCCTGCCCAGTTTGATCGGGCGGGGTGCCGTTGTCGCTGCCCATGCAGTCGTGATCAAGGAAGTTCCGCCGTTCGCGATCGTGGGCGGAGTCCCGGCGAAGGTCGTCGGCAAACGAAACGAGGACGCCCTTCAGTACAGCGGAAGATACCGCATCCCGTTCTTCTGAGAGGCGAACCGGCAGCAAGGGACACCTTGCAGAAGTTTGCTGACAATCAGGTAACGAAAGACCCAAATTTATCTGGGCAACCGGTGTTCACCTAGCTGGCCATGTACAGTGGCGGGCAGCGGTAAACTGCTTGAGCCGCACCTGACCAGTTCCGCCACCCCCGGCGCGCTTGAAAAGTGCCAGACATCGTGAGGTTTATCGACGGTGCCCCCAAAGCTTGCCGCTTCCAGCTTCATCCGCCCGCGCGTGGCGATTGCGCACGACTATCTTACGCAACTGGGTGGTGCCGAGAAGACGGTGTTGGCTATGAGCAGGGCTTTCCCCGACGCCCCCATCTATACGATGCTGTATGACGCCAACGGCACCTTTCCCGAGTTCAAGGATTTGGACGTCCGAGTCGCAGGGGTCAATCGGTTCAAGCCGTTGCGCAAGCACCACCGCGCGGCTTTGCCAATATTTCCCATCGTTGCTGGATCCGTTTTCGTCGACGCCGATATCGTTCTTTGCAGTAGCAGCGGATGGGCACACGGTTTCCGCACCAGTGGACGCAAGATCGTTTACTGTCACTCACCCGCGCGGTGGCTATACCAGGGGAACACCTACCTGGGTGACCACGGGAACGTGATCGCCAAACTGGGTCTCCGTGCCACGGCGAGCTACCTCACGAACTGGGATCGGCGAGCTGCGCTGTCGAGCGAACGCTACCTGGCCAACTCCTCGGTCATCAGGGAACGAATCTTCGGTGCCTACGGAATCGATGCCGAGGTGGTCTTCCCGCCCGTGTCGATGGTGCAGGCCGACGCCGTGCAACCCATTCCGGCGGTCGTGGACTGGATGGGCAAGGGAGGCCTGCGGCCCGACACCTCGGACGGCGCCTTCTACCTCGTCGTCTCGCGACTGCTGCCGTACAAGAACGTCGACAAGGTCGTGCGCGCCTTCGCCGATACCGGCAGGCGACTCGTCGTGGTCGGACGGGGGCCGCAGGCCGACCGGCTGCAGGCCATGAAGACGCCGAACGTCACCATGGTCTCGGACATCTCCGACCGAGAACTGGCCTGGCTGTACAAGAACTGCCGCGCGATCATCGCCGCGAGCTACGAGGACTACGGGCTCACCCCGCTCGAGGCGGGAACCTGGGGCAGGCCCGCCATCGCATTGCGGTACGGCGGATTCCTCGACACCATCCGCGAGGGGATCAGCGGTCTGTACTTCGACGAGCCGACCTCGTCCGACATCGCCGAAGCCGTCGACCGGTTCGAGATGACGAAGTTCGACTCGGACAAGGTGCGCGATCACGTCAAGCAGTTCAGCCAGGAGGCCTTTGCCGATAAGCTGCATGACGCGGTCAACGGCGTTGTCGCGCTGGGCCGGTGACGAACGCCCGTCAAGGTACCCTGACTACCCGACTTGCTTTACGCCGTAGTCCGTATCGATGGCAGGAGCCGCATCGGTGAACACTGAACCCGCAAAGGCAGACCCGCAGGACGTGGCCCGCAAGCTGGCCGCCGCTCCGGGCCTGAAGCTTCCCCCCGAGCCCAGCTATGACCTGTTGCCCGACGGCAGGGTGGCCAACTACCGGATGCAGAGCATGGGGTTGCAGCGCAAGCTCCGCAACCGGATCGGCCAGGTGCTCTACAACCTGGTCATCACCCACATCCCCTTCCACTTCATCAGGCAGGGATTTCTCCGGCTCTTCGGCGCCACCATCGGCGGCAACTCGTGCATCATGCTCGGCACGACGATCCTCGACATCGAGTTCCTGACGGTCGGGGACAACACGTCGATCGGGTCGCGGTGCCTCCTCGACGCGCGGGCCGGCCTCTACATCGGCAACGACGTGACCATCGCCAGCGACGTGCAGATCATCGGTGGCGGGCACGACGTCAACCACCCGGACTTCCTGCCGGTGCCCATTCCCACCGTGGTGGAGGACTACGTGTGGATCGCCAGTCGCGCGATGGTGCTTCCCTCGCTGATCGGACGCGGTGGCGTCGTGGCGGCACAGGCCGTGGTGAACAAGGACGTCGGCGAGTGCGAGATCGTCGGCGGCGTCCCCGCCAAGCTCATCGGCAAGCGCGACCCCGAGGCATTGAAGTACCGGGGCGGCTACCGTCCGCTGTTCTGCTGATGGCCTCGCTCAAGGACTACCGCCTGGTCTTCGTGGGACCGCAGCAGGGGAGCAACACGGCGGTCGGTGATTACGCCGAAGACGTCGTCAATGCGGTGCGACCTCACTTCGGCGAGGTGGTTCAGGTACGCACCGGCGGTCCCGGTGACGACACCCTCGCGCAAGTCCGGCGTCACCGCCGGGCAGTGGCCGCGCACGTCGCGACCGCCCCACCCGGTCGGGTGATGGTGCACGCAGAGTTGTCGACCGCTGCGCTTTCCCCCTTCTGGGCGACCGCGGGTCTGAACGGAGTGCCGGTCAGCGGCACGGTGCACGATCCTCCACAGGGAGTGTGGATGCCTGCCCGGACCCGCTTCGTGGCGGGATCCCGGCTGCTGAATCACGGCATCCACTACCCGTTGCGACCCGTCAGCCGGAGGCTGGAGGGCGCGATCTACGGACAACGGACGCTGTTCGCGCTGACCGAGACCGGCCGCAGGTCGATCGAGCGAATCTACCCGGCGACGAGCACGCGCTACATCCCGCACGTCGTTCGTGACCGGCCGCCGATCACGCAGGCACAGGAGCGGCCGAAGGCCGTCGGCTTCTTCGGTCACGTGTATCGGGGCAAGGGTTTCGAGCAGATCGAGCGGCTCCGTGAGCTGCTGCCAGACGACATCGCGATCCGGGTGGCGGGCCGCGGCACCCAGGATCTCCCACCGGTCCGCGGCGTCGACGTCCTCGGGCCGGTCGACGGTGCCGCCGAAGACGCGTTCTTCGAATCGGTCCGCGCCATCGTGGTGCCCTACGGCAAGCGGCACTTCTACGCCGAGAGTTTCGCCGCGTCCGGTGTGGTGGCGCACGCCACGGCCTACTGCACACCCCAGATCTGCACGGACTACGGCGCGCTCGCCGACCTCGACGAGAGCGTCGGGGCGCTCGTGGTCCGGGTGAACAAGTCTGGGGCGCCTGCGGATTCGGACACCGTGTCGACCGCGCTCGCGTCGGCGATCTCGGAGTTGCTCAACGATGACGCGCTGACGACCAAGCTCGGGGCGAACGTCACCCGAACACGTGAAGAACGGTCGGCCGCACGTACTGGAGAAGCCTTCGCCGCTGCCTGGTCGGAGATGCTTGGTCTCGATGACTGAGCCGCTCGACCCCGACGACGCGCTCGGAACGGCGCTGCCCGAGGCTGCAGAGCCCGAGAAGACCCGCACGCTGTTCAAGGCGCTCATCGGCGTGGCGTGGATGTACGGTGCCCGCGGCGTCGGCCTGCTATGGACGTTTGCGTTGATCGGCAAGCTGAGCATCGGCGACTACGGCTTGTACGCAATGGCTTTCGCGGTCGCCACTATCCTCGGCCCCACGCTGGACAACCCGTGGAACGTTCGAGCGATGCGGGAGTCCGAGGAGCGGTTCCTGGCGGAGCGGGCCAGCCGCTACCTCGTTGGTGCGACGTTGATGGCGCTCGGTGCGGTGCTGATCCCGTTCACCTTCATCGGCTTCCTCGGACTCGTCGTCGCCGGCGGCGACATCGTCTTCAACAGTTACCTCAGCCGCGACGTCCGAGACGGTCATCCGGACCGCGTGTACAAGTGGACCGCCAGCAGGCAGATCGCCGCGGTGGCGTTCGCGTGCATCTATCTGTTCGCCGTCGACCATCCCACCCTGCTGGTCGCCTGCGCGCTCTACTGCGTCCCGTACGTCGTCATGCTGGTCTTCGCGGGATTCTCGGTGCTCGGTCACCGCCCGGGGTTGCCGGGCAGCCCGCGGCTGATGCTCATCCTGATGGGGGAGATGGGCTTCGGCACCACCCTCTACCTCCAGGGCGACGTACTCCTGCTCGGCTGGCTCACGAACACGGCGACGGTCGGCTACTACAACATCGCCCTGATGGTGACCAGTGCGCTCGCCGCCGTCGGCCAGGCGTTCGCCATGACCTATCACGAACCGCTTCGCGAGAGCGGCGGCGACCTGTCGACGGGTCCCAAACTGCGCACCACGCTGATGGTCGGTGGGGCGGTGGGGGTATTGGTACTGGTCATCGGCCTCGGCCTCCTGCTCTCACCGGCGCCCGAGGTGGTGGCCTACTCCATGTTCATCATGGCGGGCTTCGCTGCGCTGCGGACCGTGATCGCGGTGTTCCAGGTGATCCTCTATGCCCAGCGACGGGATCGACTCCGCTTCACCGCAGCGGTCACCTTGATCCCGTTCAAATTCCTCTTCCTGGCGTTTCTGGTGTGGCTCGGTCTCGGCGCCATCGGTGCGTCCATCGCGACGACGACGGCCGACGCCGCGCTGCTGGCCGTGTTCGCGGTGGCGATCTACTGGAAGAGGAAGGCGCCCGCACCGTGACGAAGGTGACCTACCTGCTGTCGAAGGACCCCACCCTCGAACACGGTGGGGACGTGGAGATGTTCCGGCTCATCATGGGCTTGGCGGCGCAGGACTTCGATGTCTCGGCCATTGCGTACTCGACCGAATCTGGTTCCGCGGAAATCGATCTCGGCGATGCGGTGATACCACTGACGCGGGTGCGGAAGCCGGCCATCAAGCCGGCCAGCCTCGTGCTCGGCGCGTTGCGGACGAGGCGCAGCCTGGTCCACGTCAGGTTCGACAGCGACGAGCTGACCGCCGCCATCGAGGCGTCCGATGCCGACGTCTTCGTCGCCGAGCACAGCTACATGGCCGAATCATTCTTGGGCAGCACCAAATTCGGGATCAAGCGATTCGTCGTCGACACCCACGTGCCGGAGGCTCTGGTGTGGCGTGCGACGCGCGGTGCGCTCGGTCGCCTCGAGGCCAAGCGCCTGATGCGTGACGAACTCCGCGTCGCCTTGGCTGCCGATGCCGTCGCGACGTTCGATGTCGACGAGGCAAAGGCCTACCGCGACAACGGGGTTGCGGATGCGCGGTGGCTCGACCTCCGCCTGCCGCCCGCCCCGCAGGTCGACATCGCACGCACCCCACGCAGGTTGGTCCTGATGGGCACCCGGGACTGGCCGCCCAACCAGGAGGCGTTCCTCGAGGCGCTGCGACTCTGGCCGCGCGTCGCCGAGGGCATCGACGACGCCGAACTCTGCATCATCGGGGCCAGGAAGACGGGAGCGGCCGACGTGGCCACCCCGGTGGGCGTGCACGACCTCGGATTCGTGGACGACCTGCCGGGCTTCCTCGGCACCTGCCGGGCCATGATCGCCCCGATCCGCACCGGTGGTGGGGTCAGGGTCAAGATCCTCGACGCCATCCGGATGGGCCTGCCCGTGGTTGGAACGACACCCGCGGTGGGATCACTTGGCGGCGAGGGCGGTCTGCCCGTGTTCGACGACGACGATGCGTTCGTGGCCGAATGTCGGCGCCTGCTGGTCGATCTCGATGGCGCGGTCACTGCGGGGCGAGCAGCCTTCCTGGCAAACCAAGAATATTGGCAAGAAGGGCGAGGACGGGCAGCAGTGGCGACGCTAGTCCGGGGTCCGCGCCCGGATAGCCACCACTCGGGTTCCCTCGGTTAGAGGTCCCGCCGCCACTCGTGATCTGGCACGGCGCACGGATCATCCTCGAGCTCGGCCGCTCGCGGCGGGCGGTCGTCTGTATTGCGACAAGTGTGCTGACATTCTCAAGGATGTTTGCCCGATTTGCGCGTGGGGATGCGGCGTGTCGTAATTCGCAGGGTGTTTGGCGCGTTGCGGGCGAGACCGGTTTTGGCCAGTGACGAGCGCTTGGCGTCAGCAATCTCGCACGCGTTGCCGCCGAGGTCGCGGCACTATGGCCAATCGCATACCGCTCGACGTCGAGAGGATGACGCGTTGATGACGATTGCCGCGCAAATCCGACGGGTTTGCCGCGTCTGGGTGGGTAGACTGGCGGCGCTTCATCTGCGACTCAGTGTGATGACGACCAGTGCAGGGCGAACGGCAGCAGTCAGTGGGCGCATTGCGCGTCATGCTCCACCGGAGTTCAGGACAGACCTTGTCAGGGCGGATCAATGCAGAGCGCACCGTTAGGCGGCCGACGTTGCTCGTGAAACATCGCGGGCCGATGCCGGTTGCCGGACGCCCCCGCCCTGGCAAAGAACGGGACGCACGTCGAGACCAGTCAAGACCCGACCAAGACCCACTGTGGCGATGCACCTTCATCGGCGGGTGGCGGTTACCCTTGCACTTGTTTGCGGCCCGTATTCTTGACGGCCTAATGAGGAGGACCGGACATTGTCTGTGACGGAATACTTGCGCATTCTGCGTAGGTACTGGCCTGTTGTCATAGTTGCGGTGCTGGTAGGCGCTGGTATCGGCTACGCGGCGAGCTATTTCAGCACCCCGAAATACCAGTCCACGGCCACGCTCTTCGTCGCCACCCAAAACGGGACGTCGGTTGCTGAGGCCTATCAGAACAACCTCTTTTCCCAAGAGCGGGTGATTTCCTACGCGAGCCTGGCTACCAGCGAACAGGTTGCCGCCCGGGCCGTCGACCAGTTGAAGGCGCCCATCTCGGCCGATGAGCTGAGGTCGAAGATCACGGCCTTGCCGATGGACAAGACCGTCATGCTCAAGGTCGCCGCGACGGACTCGGATCCGGCGTTGGCCCAGGCCTACGCAGGCGCCGTGTCAGATCAGCTCGTCAACCTCGTCGGCGAGCTCGAGACCTCCCGCAGGGGCGGTTCGCCCGCCGCAGGCGCCGTCGTGGTCGACGACGCCGACTTCCCGACGAAGGCGCTCGGTCTGAGCTGGTGGATGAAGACTGCGGCCGGTGCTGCCGCCGGTCTGGTGATCGGCTTCCTCCTCGCGATCCTGATCGGCGTTTACGACAAGCGGCTCCGCGGACGGGAACCCATCGAGGAAGCCGCCGGATCCGTGCTGCTCGGCAGCCTGCCCGAGGACTCGGGCCGACGGTCGGCCGCGTTCGTGGACCTGGCCGACGGAGGCATCTACGCCGAATGGCTCCGCGAACTCCGCAACAACGTGCGCTTCGCGGTGTCGCCGGGGTCGGGTGCCCCCAAGGTCATCGCCGTGACGAGCCCGTCGAAGGAGGAAGGCCGCACCACGGTGGCCATCGACCTCGCCGTGGCGTTGGCCGAGACCGGTCGCTCCGTCGTCCTTGTCGACGGTGATCTGCACAACCCGCAGGTGGCGAATCTGCTGCCCTTCGAGGGCTCGGTGCGCGATGGGGCCGAGCGACGTGGCCTTAGCACGGTGCTGGCCGGGGAGAACCAACTGGCCGAGGGCGTCATCCCGAACGTGCACCTGGGCGACAACACCATCGCGGTGCTGCCCGCGGGGCCCGTTCCGCCGCGTCCGGCAAGCCTGTGGGCGCTCGACCGCACGGCCGCGGTTCTGCGGGAGCTGGAGCGCAACTTCGACTACGTGATCATCGACACGCCGCCGCTCGATGAATACAGCGACGGCGCGAACATCGCGGCACTCGGTAGCGGCGCCATCGTGCTGGCCCGGGTCCGCTCGACGCGGGCGACGGCGCTGCGACGCGCGCTGCAGGTGCTCAAGTCGGCGAACGTTCACGTCATCGGTACCGTCGCCACCTTCGATTCCGTACACCGGGCAACCAGGCGCAAGCACGGGCGGCCGCGTGGCAACGATGCCGCTGCTCCTGCTGTCGTGGTCGTCGCTAACGACGCGGATGGGGGCACGGAGACCAGCACTCCCGCGCCGACCGATCAATTGGTCCGACCCGGTCGGTCGAAGGCGCCCGGTGACGGCGAAAGCATCTGATGCGCGGCTGCGCGGCGGCTTGGCTCTCGCGCTCGCGGGGCTGCTAGCCCTCCTCGTCGGCTGTGCGCCGCCACCGCCGGTGGCGCCCCAGAACAACCGTCCGCCAAGGACATTGGAGCCGCGGTTCGACGGAAGCCCGGTGCTTCCGCCCGCCGACATGTCGGGTGACGGCCCGGGTTCCCTGGTCGAGGTCAAGCCGCTGCAGTTCACCGAGTCGTTCGACCAGATGAGCGCGACGGCCGTCCGGGTGATCTACCGCTCGACGTCCGGCCTCGACAACGCGCCGACCCAGGTGTCCGGAGTCGTCGTCGTACCGCCTGGCGCGCCGCCCCGCGGTGGTTGGCCGATCCTCGCGGTCGGGCACATCCTCACGGGCGTCGCGGGCGGCTGCGCACCGTCGCTGGCCGACGAACTCGGCGGCTACGCAGCGATTCTGGCCGTCTTCGCCAACAACGGTTACGTGGTCGCCCTGTCGGACTACGAAGGACTCGGGGTCGACGGCTACCGGCACATGCCGCTTCAGGCGGCGACGCTGGGCAACAACCTCATCGACTCGGTCCGTGCCGCACGGCGGGTGGTGCCAGGCACCAGCACTCAGTGGGCGGCGTACGGGATCGGTCAGGGCGGCCTCGCGTCCTGGGCGGCGGCCGACAAGGCCGCGTCCTACGGAGGCGGACTGAACATGGTCGGCTCCGTGTCGCTGGCCCCGCTGGCCAACATGTCGGGCATGGCCGACGACGCGGCCCAGGGCAAGCTCCCGCGCGAGCAGTACTTCCTCTATCTGTCGGCGCTTCAGAGCCTCGCGGACTCACCGGTGGCCCTGAACCTCGACGACTACCAGACTCCGGCGGTGCGGGACAACGTCGACGTCCTGACCAAGTGTGCGCCGCTGGATCCCGGCGGCCTCGCCGACGCCGTCACGGCATTGCAGCCGAACGACATTCGCCCCAGGGACGAGGCGGCGACCGTCCGACTGCGTGACGAGATCGCCAGCGCGGCAGTGCCACTGACCGCGCAGGGGCCCGCGGCGCCCGTACTCGTCGTCTACGCCACCGAGGACCCGACCGTGCGTGCCGCCTCGATCATCGATGCCGCCCGCCGGGCATGCGGGGAGGGCGATCCCATCGAGATGGATCCGCTCGTCGGCGAATCGAGCACCAGCAGCGATCTGGTGACCCAGGAGGCTCTCGGCTGGTTGCAGGCGCGCTTCCAGGGCCAGAAACTCGGCAACGTCTGCACGGGGATGTCGTGAGGCGGGACCGCACGGGACTGCTCGGGAGACGCACGGCCGCGGCGGTGTGCATGATCGCGGCCATCGCCGTCGTCGCCTCGGCGTGCAACCGTAGCCCGGTGCCGTCGTCGGCCCCACCGTCGGATGCGGGGCTCAGCCTGCCCGGTGACTTCAGCGGCACCGGTCCTGGCACCCTCGTCAAGGCGGCGACGATGCCGACCATCGACCTGCGGCTCAAGTCCGCGACGTCGGTCGCGGCCCGCATCACCTATGACTCCACCTCCGGCGTGACCAATTCGCCCACCGAGGTCACCGGAACGGTCTTCGCGCCGTCGGGCAAGCCACCAGAGGGTGGTTGGCCGGTGGTGGCGTTCGGGCATCCGACCACGGGCATCCAGTCGGAGTGCGCACCGTCGCTGTCGCCGAATCTGATGAACCTGTCGTCCACCATCCTGGTCCTGGTGAAGGCGGGCTACGTGGTGGCGATGTCCGACTTCCAGGGTCTCGGCGACGACAAGACCTATCACCCGTACCTCGATGCGACCACGGCCGGCTACAACCTCATCGATTCGGTGCGCGCGGCACGCAAGATCGTCCCCGACACCTCGGACCGCTGGGCGGCGTTCGGCCTCTCGCAGGGCGGACAGGGCACCTGGGCGGCCAACGAGTTGGCAGGCGAGTACGGCGCAGGTCTGAATCTCGTAGGCTCCGTCAGCCTGTCGCCACCCCTCGACATCACCGGCTTCGCGGACGCCGCGGCGGCCGGGACGCTCTCCAAGGAGCAGGAGCCCGCATATCAGGCGCTCTTGGCCAGCTTCAAGGCCGAGAACCCCGGCATGAACCTCGACCAGTACCGTCGCGGCGTCGTCGCCGACAAGTGGGACCTGTTGCTTCGGTGCGACTTCGACACGAACGACCAGCGCAACGACGCCATCGACCAGATCACCCCCGACGACCTACGTCCGGACGGCGTCGAAGCCACCGACTGGCTGCGCGAACGCCTGCGCGCCGCCAGCGTGCCGCAGCGCCCCACGACGGCTCCGGCGTTGGTGATCTACGGTGGACAGGACGTCCTCATCCCGCCGGTGTGGACCGATGCAGCGCTGCAACGGGCGTGCGAGATGGGTGACGTCGTCCAGATCGACCTACAGCCCGACAAGGGGCACGCCGAGATAGACGTCAACGCCGCGTTCCCCTGGGTTGCGGACCGCTTCCGCGGGGACCCTGCGCCCAACAGTTGCGAGTCCTTCGTCGCCCAGGACCCCGAACCCGTTGCCACCGGAGAAGGCGCATGACCACCCAACCCGCGGAGCGGAGGAGAGCACCGTCGGTCGGTGCGGCTCCGAGGACCCGTGGGCGGATCATCGGCCTCGACGGCGCCCGCGGGCTGTCGTGCCTCGGTGTCGCGGTCGCGCACATCACCGGCCACTTCACGCCCGAGACGGCAGCGGCCTACAAGACCAACCTCGTCGGCATCTCGCTGATCTTCTTCTACGTGCTCAGCGGGTTCCTGCTGTTCCTACCGTACGTGCGCAACCTCACCCAGCCCCGCGCACTGGCGGGTCTGCCGAGCACCAAGAACTTCGCACTGCACCGGATCGCCAGGATTCTGCCGGGTTACCTCGTCATCTTCCTGCTGGTGAACTTCGTCTTCCAGGTGGCGTACGTCCAGAACCCGGCGACGGTGACGCCTGGCACCGACGAGGGCACCGGCATGATCACCGATCCGTGGCAGCTGCTGGCGAACCTGACGCTGGTGCACACCTACATTCCGCAGTACTTCCAGACCGGCCTGAACCCGTCGTGGTCGCTGACGCTCGAGTACGCGTTCTACTTCTTTCTGCCGCTGCTCGGCGCGCTGCTGTTCACCATGCGCAGGCGCACCGGCATCCGCCCACTGACCGTGGCGTTCTACGGAGCGCTCGTCTTCGTCGCGGTCGGATTCGTGGGGCGATTGCTGATGCCCCTCGTCAATGCGAAGTCGGGTGTCACCGACTTCAACCTTCTCGAGTGGGGCCCCAACTGGGCGGCCGTCTACTCGAAGAGCTTCCTGACCAACGCCGACAACTTCGCCGCGGGCATGCTCGCCGCGATCGTCGTCGTCGCGATGGAGCAGAAGTCGATCACCGAGCGCCTGAGCAAGCGGGTCCGCCTGTTGAGCGTCGTCGCCATGGGCGCGGTGCTCGTCATCGGCGCTCAGCTCCTGGCGCTGCAGAGTCCCTTCGCCACCGCGGCGCTCGGGATGGCTTGCGGCATACTGATTCTCGTCATCGTCGCACCGCTGGCCCGAGGTGAGGATTCGACGATCGCCCGCTACCTGGACCTGCCGCCCGTGCGCTTCGTGGGCAGGGTGTCGCTGTCGGCCTACCTCTGGCACTTCCCCGTGATGCTCGTGCTGGGCCGCTGGGGACTGATGGCCGGTGACACGCTGCCGGGGATGCTGCGCAACGTCACGCTCGTCCTCGCCGTCACGCTGGTGATCTCGACCCTTACCTACTACCTCGTCGAGGAACCAATCATGAACGCGGCCAAGCGATACCGCCATCGGTGGGCGTGATGCGCCGGGCACTCATCTGGACAGGCGTCGCCATCATCACGGTGATCGCTGTCGTGGGAGTGACGTTGTCCCTACCTGCAGGCCGAGCGCTGGGTACGCGGGTCCTCGATGCGATCCGCGGCAGCGATCCCGTCACCAGCGAGCCGACGCCCATCGCGAACGCCGAACTCGGCGGTTCCGGGCCCGGCTCGCTCGTCAG
>JAOPUT010000214.1 GCA_025963385.1 Mycobacterium sp. | reverse complement strand
CCGACCGCGTGTGCTTCGTGCTTCGGCTCAAGCCGGAACGCGTCGACGAGTACGTCGCCGCGCACCAGCACGTGTGGCCCGAGATGCTCGACGCCCTGCGCGACGCCGGCTGGCGCAACTACTCCCTGTTCGTACGCCCCGATGACGGCCTGGTCGTCGGTTACCTGGAGACCGACGACTTCGAAGCAGCGCAGTCGGGGATGGCCACCACCGAGGTGAACGCGCGGTGGCAGGCAGGCATGGCCGACTTCTTCCAGAACCCCGCGGGAGTCCAGCCCGACCAGGCGATGAAACCGCTCACCGAGTACTTCCACCTCGACTAGAACTGAAGGACGACCATGAAAATCGGAGCACGCACCACGACCGGTTGGAGGGCGACCATCGCGGTCGCCATGTCCAACTACATCGAGGCCGGGTCGATCATCGCGATTGCCACCAGTCTGGCCTTCTGGCAGTCGGCATTCGGGATCAGCAACTTCGCCGTCGGACTGCTCGCCGCCTTGAGTGCCAACGCCTTCGGCGCCGCGATCGGCGCCATCCTCGGCGGCCCGCTGTGCGACCGCTTCGGCCGCAAGGCGATCTACACCTACGACCTGCTCGTATACATGGCAGGCGTGCTGCTTGCCGCCTTCGCCGTCAACTACGTGATGCTGCTGGCGGCCTTCATCATCACCGGAATCGCGGTCGGCGCCGGAGTCCCGGCATCGTGGACGTACATCGCCGAGCAGGCGCCGTCCGACGGTCGCGCCAAGCACGTCGGCACCGCGCAGCTGGCGTGGTCGATCGGCCCGCTGATCGGGTTCGCCCTGGCCGCCGCGCTCGCCCCGCTGGGGCTGCTGGGTTCGCGGCTGATCTTCCTGCACCTGTTCCTCGTCGCCGCCGTGGTGTGGTGGGTGCGCCAGGGGCTCGCCGAGTCAAAGATCTGGACCGAGGAGGGCCGTCGAGAGCCGTCGGGGCAGGCCAACGCCATCGGCCTGCGCGGCATCAGGGGACTGTTCTCCCGCAGGGTCAACATCGCCGCGCTGCTCTTCCTCGGCGGCATCTACCTCTTCTGGAACACGGTCGCAGGACAGGCGGGCATCTTCATGCCCCGCGTCTACGACACCGCGGGCCTGCACAGCCCCGTCGCGCAGAACATGTTGCAGGTCCTGGTCTGGGGTTGCACGGTCGCCGCGACGTACTTCGGCTTCATGCGCTACGGCGACAGGATGTCGCAGCGCCTGCTGTACGTCATCGGCGCCGCGCTGGGCATCGTCGGCTGGATCGTCCTGGTGGCGTTCACCGACGGTGGCGTACCCACCATGCTGGTGTTCGCGATCCTGTGGGGCGTGTCCTCGGGCCTGGGCGCGCAGGCGTTCTACAGCCTCTGGGCCAGTGAGCTGTTCGCCACCCCGTACCGGGCCAGCGCGCAGGGCGTGATGTTCTGTGTGGTGCGCAGCTTCACCGGTCTGCTGAGCTACTTCTTCCCGACACTGCTGGTCGCCATCGGGCTCACCGGCGTGGGTCTCCTGCTCATCGGCCTGCTGACCGTGGCGCTGATCATCGGCGCGGTGTGGGCGCCCGAGACGAGAGGAAAGACGTTGCAGCAGATCGAGATCGAGCGTTACGGCGACCCGGCGACGGGGAATGACGGGGTAGAGAGCTCAGCACGGACGGAGGCGGCAGCGTGAACACCCTGCTCGACAACCTGGCCATCGAACTGCCCTCGTGGGCATTCGGAAACTCGGGCACACGCTTCAAGGTGTTCGGCACACCTGGCACGCCGCGCACCATCGAGGAGAAGATCGCCGACGCGGCGACCGTGCACCGGTTCACCGGCATGGCCCCGTCCGTCGCACTGCACATCCCGTGGGACACGGTCGACGACTACACGGCCCTCGGCGCGTACGCCGCCGAACACGGAGTCCGGTTGGGCACCATCAACTCCAACACGTTCCAGGACGACGACTACAAGTTCGGCAGCCTGACACACACCGACAAGATGGTGCGGCAGAAGGCCATCGACCACCACCTCGCCTGCATCGAGATCATGAACCAGACCGGATCGCAGGATCTCAAGATCTGGCTGGCCGACGGCACCAACTACCCGGGTCAGGGCGACATCCGCGGCAGGCAGGACCGGCTCGCAGAATCGCTGGCCACGATCTACCAGCACATCGGCGAGGGTCAGCGAATGGTGTTGGAGTACAAGTTCTTCGAGCCCGCCATGTACATGACCGACGTACCGGACTGGGGCACCTCCTACGCTCAGGTCAGCGCGCTCGGCGAGCGCGCGAAGGTCTGCCTCGACACCGGTCACCACGCCCCGGGCACCAACATCGAGTTCATCGTGGCGCAACTGCTACGGCTGCAGAAGCTGGGGTCGTTCGACTTCAACTCGCGCTTCTACGCCGACGACGACCTGATCGTCGGCGCCGCCGATCCCTTCCAGTTGTTCCGTATCATGTTCGAGGTGATCCGCGGCGGCGGTCTGGAGTCCGGATCGGATCTCGCCCTGATGCTCGATCAGTGCCACAACGTCGAGGCCAAGATCCCCGGCCAGATCCGCTCGGTGCTCAACGTCGCCGAGATGACGGCGCGGGCGCTGCTGGTCGACACCGACGCGCTGGCCGCAGCCCAGGACGAGGGCGACGTGCTGGGGGCCAACGAGATCTTCATGGACGCCTTCTACACCGACGTCCGGCCCACCATGGCGCAGTGGCGCACCGACCGCGGCCTGCCCGCCAACCCGATGCGTGCCTTCGCGGAATCGGGCTACCAGAACACCGTCAACGCCGAACGCGTCGGCGGGACCCAATCTTCGTGGGGAGCATGAGGAAATATGAGTAACTCTTCCAAGAACAGCACCGTCGACGACCTCATCGCGAGGTCCAACCGCCTCGGCGCCGACCCGAAGAACACCAACTACGCCGGCGGCAACACCTCCGCGAAGGGCTCCGACGTCGACCCCGTCACCGGGGCGCCGGTGGAGCTGTTGTGGGTCAAGGGTTCCGGGGGAGACCTGGGCACCCTGAAGGAGAGCGGGCTCGCCGTATTGCGGCTGGACCGGATGCGGGCGCTGGTCGACGTCTACCCCGGTGTCGAGCGCGAGGACGAGATGGTCGCCGCATTCGACTACTGCCTGCACGGCCGAGGCGGCGCGGCACCGTCCATCGACACAGCGATGCACGGTCTGGTCGACGCCGCACACGTCGACCACCTGCACCCCGACTCGGGCATCGCCCTGGCGACCG
This sequence comes from Mycobacterium sp., assembly GCA_025963385.1. Lineage (GTDB taxonomy): Bacteria > Actinomycetota > Actinomycetes > Mycobacteriales > Mycobacteriaceae > Mycobacterium. The sequence goes on along the minus strand of JAOPUT010000214.1, from coordinate 10,956 downwards.
CGGCCGACGGTGAGGCACTCACCAAGCAGATCTTCGGCGACCGCGTCGTCTGGATTCCCTGGCGCCGACCGGGTTTCCAGCTGGGCCTCGACATCTCCGAGATCAAGCGCCGCAACCCGCAGGCGATCGGCACCATCCTCGGTGGGCACGGCATCACCGCGTGGGGCGACACGTCCGCCGAAGCCGAGGCGTACTCGCTGGAGATCATCGACACCATCCAGCGCTACCTCGACGCCAACGGCAAGCCGCAACCCTTCGGTGCACCGCTGGACGGGTACGGGGCACTGCCCGACGAACAGCGCCGGACCAAGGCCGCCGAACTCGCGCCGTTCCTGCGCGGCCTGGCCTCGGCCGACAAGCCCCAGGTCGGGCATTTCACCGACGACCCCCGGGTACTCGAATTCCTTGCCAGCAGTGAACATCCGCGCCTGGCGGCGCTGGGCACCAGCTGCCCGGATCACTTCCTGCGCACCAAGGTCAAGCCGATGGCGCTCGACCTGCCCGCCGACGCGTCGCTCGAGGACTGCCGCGCCAGGCTGACCGAACTGCACGACGCCTACCGCGCCGACTACCAGGCGTACTACGACCGACACGCCTCCGCCGACAGCCCTGCCATACGCGGTGCCGACCCGGCGATCGTGCTGATCCCCGGCGTCGGAATGTTCAGCTACGGCAAGGACAAGCAGACCGCACGGGTGGCAGGCGAGTTCTACCTCAACGCCATCAACGTCATGCGCGGCGCGGAGGCCATCTCCACCTACGCCCCGATCGACGAGGCGGAGAAGTTCCGCATCGAGTACTGGGCACTCGAGGAGGCCAAACTCGCGCGGATGCCCAAGCCCAAGCCGCTGGCCACGCGCATCGCCCTCGTCACCGGTGCCGCCTCCGGCATCGGCAAGGCGATCGCGCAGAGGCTGGCCGCCGAGGGCGCGTGCGTGGTGATCGCCGACCTCAGTGCCGACAAAGCCACCGCCGCGGCCCAAGAGATCGGCAATACCGATGTGGCGATCGGGATCGCGGCCGACGTCACCGACGAGACCGCGGTCCAAGCGGCGATCGATGCGACGGTGCTGGCGTTCGGCGGCATCGACATCGTGGTGAACAACGCCGGGCTGTCGCTGTCGAAGTCGCTGCTGGAGACCACGGCCGAGGACTGGGACCTGCAGCACGACGTCATGGCGCGCGGCTCGTTCCTGGTGTCGAAGGCCGCGGCGCGCGCCCTGATCGACCAGAAGCTCGGTGGCGACATCATCTACATCTCGTCGAAGAACTCGGTGTTCGCGGGACCCAACAACATCGCCTATTCGGCGTCGAAGGCCGACCAGGCGCACCAGGTTCGGCTGCTGGCCGCCGAACTCGGCGAGCACGGGATCAAGGTCAACGGGATCAACCCCGACGGCGTCGTGCGCGGCTCGGGCATCTTCGCGGGTGGCTGGGGTGCCAAGCGGGCGGCGGTCTACGGGGTTCCCGAAGAGGAGCTCGGCGCCTACTACGCCCAGCGCACCCTGCTGAAACGTGAAGTGCTGCCGGAGAACATCGCCAATGCCGCGTTCGCACTCTGCACGTCGGACTTCTCGCACACCACCGGGTTGCACGTGCCGGTCGACGCGGGCGTGGCCGCAGCGTTTCTGCGATGAGCGCTTGCGCGAAGAGCCGAGTGCTGCGATGAGCACGGGCCGGTTCGTTGCCGTCGACCTGGGTGCGACCAGCGGCCGGGTGATGCTGGCCGAGGTCGGTCCCGGGTCGCTGGAGATGCGCCAGTGCAACCGGTTCGCCAATGATCCGGTGTACCTCTGGAACGGCAGCCGGACCGCGATGCACTGGGATCTGCCCGGGCTGTTCGCCAACGTCTGCACCGGGCTGGCCGAGGCGGGTCGCACGGCACCCGACGCGACGAGCGTCGGGGTGGATTCCTGGGCCGTCGACTACGGGCTGCTGCGGGACGGGAAACTGCTCGGGCTGCCGTACAACTACCGCGACGCCAGGTGCGCGGCAGGCGCCGACGCGGTGCACGCCACGCTGAGTCAGGAACAGATCTTCGCCAGGAACGGCCTGCAGTTCCTGAACTTCAACACCATGTTCCAGCTCGCCGCCGACAAGCGCGAGGGTTTGCTCGATCTGGCCGACGCCGCGCTTCTGGTGCCCGACCTGATCGGTTACTGGCTGACCGGCCGCATGGCCACCGAGCGCACCAACGCATCGACCACGGGGCTGCTCGGCGTCGACGGGTCGTGGGACGACGAACTCGTCTCGATGCTCGGTCTGCCGGGCGGCCTGTTCCCTGCGCTGGCCGAGCCGGGTGCCGAGCTCGGGCCCGTGCTGCCCGATCTCGCCGACCGGGTGGGGCTTGGCGCTGGATTGCACGTCACCACGGTGGCCTCGCACGACACCGCCTCCGCGGTCGTCGCCGTTCCGATGCGGTCTGAGTCGGCGGCCTACATCTCCTGCGGCACCTGGGCGCTGGTGGGTGTCGAGCTGAGCGCACCCGTGGTCACTGCGGACGCCCGCACCGCGAACTTCACCAACGAGGTGGGGGCCGACGGCCGAATCCGCTTCCTGCGCAACGTCATGGGGCTATGGCTGCTCAGTGAGTCGGTGCGGCACTGGGAACGCGACGGCTCCCGGATCGACCTGCCGGAGCTGTTGGGCCAGGCCGCCGCCTGCCCGGCACCCGCCGAGGTCTTCGACGGGGACGACCCGCGGTTCGTCGAGCCCGGCGACATGCCCGCCCGGATCTCGAGCTGGTACGCCGAGCGTGGGCTGCCCGCACCTGCGAACAGGGCCGAGACGACCCGCGCCATCGTCGAGAGCCTCGCGGCCGGATTCGCCCGCGGAGTGGAGCAGTCCGCCGCGCTCACCGGTGTGCCGGTCGAGACGGTGCACCTGGTCGGTGGCGGTGCCAGGAACCGACTGCTCTGTCAGCTGGTCGCCGACCGCGTCGGCAGGCCCGTCGTCGCCGGACCGGTGGAGGCGACCGCGATCGGTAACGTACTGATCCAAGCCCGCGCACACGGCGTGTTGAGCGGCGATCTCGACGAGCTGCGGAGCGGTATGGCGGCGGCGTTGCCCACCGAACGATTCGAACCTCAACGCGCCACGGCTGGAAGGGTATGACCATGAAACGACGACTCCCGAGTCGGCACGACCTCGCGCCGCTGATGCAGTTCAAGAAGCCGGAGTTCGACGCGACCAAGCGCAGGCTGGACAAGGCGCTGACGATCGAGGATCTGCGTCGGATCGCCAAGCGCCGTACCCCGCGGGCGGCGTTCGACTACACCGACGGTTCCGCGGAGGCCGAGCTGTCCATCGCCCGGGCGCGGCAGGCGTTCTCCGACATCGAGTTCCATCCGGCGATCCTTCGCGACGTGTCGAAGGTCAGGACCGGGTGGGACGTGCTCGGTGCGCCGGTGAGCATGCCATTCGGCATCGCGCCCACCGGGTTCACCCGCATGATGCACACCGAGGGCGAGATCGCCGGGGCACACGCGGCGGCGCGGGCGGGCATCCCGTTCTCCCTTTCGACGATGGGCACCACCGCGATCGAGGACGTCAAGGCTGCTAACCCGTTGGGGCGCAACTGGTTCCAGCTGTACATGTGGAAGGATCGGGACCGGTCGATGGCACTCGTCGAGCGTGCGGTGGCCGCAGGCTACGACACGCTGCTGGTGACCGTCGACGTGCCGGTGGCGGGTGCCCGGTTGCGGGACAAGCGCAACGGTATGTCGATCCCGCCCGCGCTGACGTTGCGCACGGTCGCCAACGCGCTGCCGCGTCCGCAGTGGTGGATCGACTTCCTGACCACCGAGCCGCTGGCGTTCGCGTCGCTGGATCGCTGGTCGGGCACGGTGGCCGAGCTGTTGGACACGATGTTCGATCCGACGGTGACGTTCGAGGACCTGTCCTGGATCAAGTCCCAGTGGCCTGGCAAGTTCGTCGTCAAGGGCGTTCAGACGGTCGCCGACGCGCGTGCCGTCGCCGACCTCGGTGTCGACGGTGTGCTGTTGTCCAATCACGGTGGCCGCCAACTGGATCGGGCCCCGATTCCGTTCCATCTGCTGCCCGCGGTGGTGGCCGAGGTCGGCAAGGACGTGGAGGTGCACCTCGACACCGGCATCATGTCCGGCGCCGACGTGGTGGCCGCGGTCGCCATGGGGGCGCGGTTCACGCTGATCGGGCGGGCCTACCTGTACGGGCTGATGGCAGGCGGTGAGGCTGGTGTCGACCGCGCCATCGAGATCCTGTCGGGCCAGGTGGAGCGCACGATGCGCCTGCTGGGGGTCACTTGTCTCGAGGAGCTGACTCCCGCCCACGTCACCCAGTTGGTACGACTGCTGCCGCGCGCCGTGACGGGCCCATAGGGGACACTTACCCGATGGCCGCCGGGATCCGTGACGTCGCTGCAGCGGCATCGGTGTCCGTCGGCACGGTGTCGAACGTGCTCAACGCCCCGGAACGGGTGGCGCCCGCCACGGTCGCACGCGTGCAGGCCGCGATCGAGGAGTTGGGCTTCGTTCGCAACGACGCTGCACGCCAGTTGCGCGCGGGCCGGTCCCGCTGTGTCGGGCTGCTGGTGCTCGACGTCGGAAACCCGTTCTTCACCGACGTCGCCAGGTCCGCCGAACGGCATGCCGCGCAGAACAATCTGGTGGTGCTGCTCGGCACCTCCGACGACGACGCCCAGCGCGAGCGGACCTATCTCGAGACGTTCGAGGAGCAGCGCGTGTTCGGGCTGCTGATCTCACCGGTCGGCGAGGACCTCGATCGCCTGATGGCCGTGCACGGCCGCGGCGTCCCCGTGGTGCTCGTCGACCGCAATGGCGCGGGCACCCCGTTCGCCTCGGTTGCCGTAGACGACGTCGCCGGCGGCGTCCTGGCGGCGAGCCACCTCTGCGGGCAAGGCCGCACGCGGCTCGCCTTCGTCGGAGGACCGCTGAGCCTGCGGCAGGTCGCGGACCGCCTGGCCGGTGCCAGGACGGCGGCGCAGGAGTACTCCGAAGCCACGCTGGAGGTGATCCCGACCGACGAACCCAGCGTGTTGGCGGGCCGCGCGGCGGGCGAGCAGCTCTGCTCTCGGCCTGCAGGCGGCAGACCCGACGCGGTGTTCTGCGCCAACGACCTGTTGGCGATCGGAATGCTGCAGGCGCTGACGGCGGACGGAGTCCGCGTGCCCGACGACATCGCGCTGATCGGCTACGACGACATCGACTTCGCCCGCTCTGCGTCCGTTCCGCTGTCGTCGATCCGGCAACCGAGCGCGGACATCGGGTGGACGGCGATCGACCTGCTGCTCGCGGCGAGCGAGTCCCCGGAGGCCGAGCCGCGGCACGTGGTGTTCCGACCGGAGCTCGTCGCGCGCACCTCGACCGTCGGTTGACGCGGCCCGCACCCTTGCCTACTTGATGGTGTAGCCGCCGTCGATCAACAGATCGGCGCCGTTGACCATCGCGGCGCCGCCCGACGCGAGAAACACTGCAGCAGCGGCGATCTCGTTGGGGTAGGCGAACCGTCCGGTGGGAATGAGCTTCTTCAGCGCCTCGCCCTTGGGGTTGTCCCACGCCTTGATGCCCAAGTCGGTGAGGACCACGGTGGGGGAGATGCTGTTGACCCGCACACCACGGCCTGCCCACTCGGTGGCGAGCACCTTGGTGATCCCGACGACGCCGAACTTCGAGGCGCAGTAGGCGACGTGTTCGTCGATCGCCACGCTGGCGGCCTGCGACGCCATGTTGATGATGACCCCGCTGCCTGCCGCGAGCATGTGCCTGCCGACCGTCTGACACATCAGGAACGTGCCCTTGAGGTTGATGGCGATCGTGGAATCCCAGTACTCGAGCGAAAGATCCTCCGCAGGAGCGAGTCTGGCGATGCCCGCGCTGTTGACCAGGATGTCGATCTTGCCGAAGTCCTCGATGACGGCGGCCACCGTCGACTCGACGGACTCGGGAGAGGAGACGTCACACGTGTAGCCGCTGTCCGTGGCGAGATCGGCGATCGCGACCTTGGCGCCCTTCTTCGTGAATGCCGACGCGATGGCTGCACCGATACCCGAGGCGCCACCGGTCACCAGGGCGACCAGTCCGTCCAACCGGAAGTCGAAATCCACTGCGGGTTCGGTTGTTTCGGTCATATCTCTCATCTCTCCCTTGAGTTTCGATCGGATCAGTCGAGGACGGCGGTGGCGATGTCGATGTCGGTGACGAGGGATGACACCAAACCGGACATGAGGACGGCCCTGGTGGCGGTGGCCTTCTCCTTGCCCGCGGCGATGGCGATCCTGGTGGGGATCCCGCGAAGCACCGGTTCGTCGATACCCATCCTGCGCTCGTCGAGCCCCGCCACACGTCGACCGTCGGCGTCCAGCAGCAGGGCGCACGTCTCGGCGCGCACGCCGGCTTCGGCGAGAGCGCTTGCCTCGTCGGCGGTCAACGACTCGTAGACCTGCGATGCGCCCGCGGTCCAAGCGCCCACCGAGACGATCGCGCAGCTGACCGAGGACTGGCGTGCGATGGTCTCGCGGATCTGCAGATTGTCGCCGAGGCTCTGCGCGGTGCGCGCGTCGGTCACGACGAGAGGTGCGTAGAGGGGCCAGGATTCGCCGCCGCTGACTTCGCTGATCCGCCGAACGAGGTCGGCGCCGTTGGAGGTGATGGGCCCCGCCATGCCAGTGAGTTGGACGACGTCGCAACGAGGTAACGACGTCAGGTAGGGCGCGATGTGCGTCAGCGTGCGGCCGCAGTCGACGCCGACGACGTCGCCGGCACGCAGGATCGATTGCAGCAGTTCGGCCATCGCCCGTGCGACGGCGTCGACGTGGTCGGCGGCGTTGGTCGAATCCGCCGCGACCGCGTACGCGTGCTCGAGTCCGTATTGACGCTGCAGGGCCGTCGAGAGTTCGACGTCGATGGCGCCGGGATTGTGGATCTTGATCTCGACCATCCCCGACTCGACCGCCTCGTCGAGCATCCTGGCGACCTTGAACCGGGACAGCCCGAACTCCTCGGCGATCTGGATTCGGGTGCGTCCCTCCAGGTAGTACCGACGGGCGATCACGGCGCGCTGGAACAACTCATCGGGCCCCATTAGGTCGCCTCCGCTGGATCCTGAGCACTAGGCTCGCCCCGCCTCTGCACATATGTGCAGCGACATTGACATGTGAGCATAAGCATTGCATGATCCACATCACAAAGGAACACATGAGTATCGGGGTTAACAGATGAGCGAAGACGACACCGGCCTGGTCGAACTGGCCGGCGCGGTGTTGTCTCGCGAGTCGGCCGCGCTCTCCGCGCTGGTCGGAGCCGTCGAGTCGAGCGTCGTCTCCATCGCACGTCAGATGATCGCCGTCACCGGGAAGGTCATCACGACCGGCTCGGGTACCTCGGGCATCATGGCCGAGCGTCTGGCCCACCTCCTGTCGGTGTGCGGCACGCCCGCGGTGTACCTCCCGTCGATGGACGCCCTGCACGGCGGGATGGGGGCGATCACCACCTCCGATCTGGTCGTCGCGATCTCCAAGACCGGGCAGTCCCAGGAACTCACCAACCTCGTCGAGCGCCTCGGTGTCCGGGGGGTCCACGTCGTCGCGCTCACCGAGAGCCCGGAGTCGCCGTTCGCGGTCGCCGCAAGCTGTGTGGCGGCACTTCCGCCGACAGCTGCCGACGCCGACCCCGGCGACATGATCGCGATGGCGAGCACCTTGGTGGTCGGCGCGTGGTGCGATGCCGTTGCCGTGGTGACGATGTCCTTGCGCGGCCACACCGTCGGCGACGTCATCGACAGCCACCCAGCGGGCGGCGTCGGCGTCCGCGGACACCGTCCCGGCGACGAGTCGGCGCCCGTGGTGCGTGGCGCATGACCATTGCCGCTGGATCCCGTTCGGTCTTCCCGTCCGCAGTGATGGGCGTCGATTCGTCGACGCAGTCCTGCAAGGTCGAGATCCGCGACGTGGAAACCGGTCGGCTGCTCGGCTCCGGCGCGGCGCCGCACCCACCCGCCTTCCCGCCATCGAGTGAGCAGCACCCGGGCGACTGGATCACCGCCTTCGTCGCAGCGGCGAACGAGGCGATGGGCAGCTGCGAGGAACGGCCCGACGTCAGGGCGATATCCATCGCGGCGCAGTGCCACGGGTTGGTGTTGCTCGACGAGCGCGGCGAGGTGCTCCGCGCGGCCAAGCTGTGGAACGACACCACGGGTGCGCCCAACCTGGCGCGCCTCGTCGACCGGATCGGCGCCAGGCGGTGGGTGATGCGCATCGGGACGCTGCCGACGGCCGCCTTCACCATCGCCAAGCTCGCGTGGGTCGCCGAACACGAGCCGGGCCTGCTCGACCGGGTCGCCACGGTGCTGCTGCCGCACGACTACCTCACCTACTGGCTCACCGGCGAGAAGGTGACCGACCGTTCCGACGCCTCCGGCACCGGTTACTTCGACGCCACCGACGGACAGTGGATCCCGTCCTACCTCGAGCTGGCGGCAGGGGACCGCGACTGGTCGACCAAGCTGCCGACGGTTCTCGGACCTGCCGACTCGGCAGGAACCGTGAGGGCCGCGCAGGCTGCACGACTCGGCATCGGCGACGGCGTTCTGGTGGGGGCAGGCGGCGGCGATCAGCATGCCGCGTACCTCGGGCTGGGCCTGACCGATGGCGACCAGTACTTCAGCATCGGCACCTCCGGCGTGGTGGCGACGTCGTCGCGGGGTCCCGTGTTCGACACCACGGGCGCGGTGGATGGTGTCGCCGACATGACGGGCGGTTACCTGCCGCTGATGAGCACGCTCAACGCCGCCAGGGTGGTGGACCGGGCGGCCGTCCTGCTCGGCACCGATCTGGCAGGCATCTCCGAGCTTGCGCTGGCGGCCGGACCCACCCAGGGCCCCGTGCTGGTGCCGTTCCTCGACGGGGAACGTACCCCCGACCGTCCGGACGCGCGCGGTGCCTTCGCCGACATCACGTCGGCGACCACCCGCGAGGAACTCGCTCGCGCCTTCGTCGAGGGCCCGCTGCTGTCGCTGCTCTCCGGCCGCGACAGCCTCGTCGCCTGCGGGGTCGAACTCGGCGGCGCTGCCACGGCCGTCGGTGGCGGAACCCGTTCGGCCGCAACGCTGCAACTGCTCGCCGATCTGCTCGGCAGTGAAGTCACGCTGCCCGACGTCGACGAGGCGACGGCACGTGGCGCGTGCATCCAGGCCGCCGCCGTGGCCTCTCGCACCGACCGCGCCGGGCTCGTCGACCTCGCGAAGCGTTGGCGCCCCGACGCCAGGGCGCGGGTCGAGCCGCGCGAGCACGGCAGGAACCTCGGCGCGCTGCGCACGCGGTGGGCGGCGCTCGCGGCGTCCCCGATTCTCGACGGGAACGGTGCGTCATGACAGCCCTCGCACCGTGGCACCACGGGTTTCACGGGCTGCTCGCCGGATCGGTCTACGCCGCCCCGGACTCGCGCGTCGACGCCGCAATGGCGCTGGCCGAATCCGGGCTCGACGTCCACGTCGACGTGATGGCGGTGTCCGAGGGACTGCCCGCCGGAGTGAGTTTGGCCGAGCTGCAGATGATCTCGGCGGTGGTGGACCGCCGCAAGATCGGTGTGCACCTGATCGGATCGGGTGACTTCGTCGACGCCGTGCTCCCGAAGATCTTGACACTGCGGCCCGGCGTGGTGTTCCTGCCCTGGAAGGCGTTCAGCCCCGACCGCGCCCAGGCGATCCGCGCCGCCGACGGTTCGGCCTGGATCGCCGTGTGGCGGGAATGGGACGGTCTCGGGGAGCCCCAGTGGCCCACCGATCCCGACGGCGTCCTGGTGATGCTCATCGAACCCGGGACCCGCGATCACTGCAAGCTCGACCGCCTCGGTCTCGTCACCGCCTGCACGACAAGGTTTTCCGAACTGCCCGTGGCCGTCGACGGCGGGGTCACCGAGGAGATTGCGCCCCTGTGCGCTGCCGCCGGGGTCCAGCAGATGGTCGTCGGCCGGGCCCTTTTGACCTCTGAACGAAAGGAAGCGATATGACCGAGACAGTTCCCGCCACCCCGCCCGCGATGCGCGCCAGTGTGATGACCGGCGTCGGCACCCTGCAGATCGAGGACCGACCCGTCCCGACGCCAGGACCTCACGAGGTTCTGGTCGAGGTCGCCGCGGTCGGTGTCTGCGGGTCGGACGTGCACTACTACCGCCACGGCCGGATCGGTGACTTCATCGTCGAGCAGCCGATGATCCTCGGCCATGAACTGTCGGGTCGCGTCGCTTCCGTTGGCGACCAGGTCGATCCGACCCGTGTCGGCCAGCGTGTCGCCGTCGAACCGCAGCATCCCTGCAGGCGCTGCAAGCAGTGCACCGCGGGCCGCTACAACCTGTGCCCCTACATGGAGTTCTACGCCACGCCGCCGATCGACGGCGCGTTCTGCCGGTACGTCACCATCGACGCCGAATTCGCCCATCCAGTACCGGATTCCATGTCCGACGACGCCGCCGCACTGCTCGAGCCGCTGTCCGTGGCCGTCACCACCATGCGCAAGGCGCACGTCGCACCGGGCAGTTCGATCCTGATCGCGGGCGCGGGGCCCATCGGCGTGATGTGCGTGCAGGCGGCCCGTGCCTTCGGCGCCGCCCGCATCGTCGTGTCGGACCTCTTGGAGTCGCGCCGGGACGCCGCGCTGCGCTTCGGCGCCACCGAGGTCGTCGATCCGATGGTCGACGACGTCGCCGCGCTCGACCCCCAGGTGGACGCCTTCGTCGACGCCAGCGGCGCGGCGCCCGCCGTGGTCAGCGGAATCAAGGCCGTGGGCCCGGCCGGCCACGTGGTCCTGGTCGGGATGGGATCGGGCGACTTCGCGTTGCCCATCGGCTACATCCAGAACATGGAGATCAACGTGACCGGTGTCTTCCGGTACACCGACACGTGGCCTGCGGCAATTCATCTCGTCACCTCTGGCGCCGTCGACCTCGACGGCATGGTCACTGG
>JAOPUT010000194.1 GCA_025963385.1 Mycobacterium sp. | reverse complement strand
GGTTCATCTTCACCGACCGCAACGGCATCTACATCATCGACTTGCAGCAGACGCTGACGTACATCGACAAGGCGTACGAATTCGTCAAGGAGACCGTCGCCCACGGCGGCAGCATCATGTTCGTCGGAACCAAGAAGCAGGCGCAGGAGTCGATCGCCGACGAGGCCACCCGTGTTGGGATGCCCTACGTCAACCAGCGTTGGCTCGGCGGCATGCTCACCAACTTCTCCACCGTGCACAAGCGCCTTCAGCGGATGAAGGAGCTCGAGGGCATGGAGCAGACGGGCGGCTTCGAGGGGCGCACCAAGAAGGAAATCTTGATGCTGACCCGCGAGAAGAACAAGCTCGAGCGGTCCCTGGGCGGTATTCGCGACATGGCCAAGGTGCCGTCGGCGATCTGGGTCGTCGACACCAACAAGGAGCACCTCGCGGTCGCCGAAGCTCGCAAGCTGAACATCCCGATCATCGCGATCCTGGACACCAACTGCGATCCCGACCTCGTCGACTACCCGATTCCGGGTAATGACGACGCGATCCGCTCGGCTGCACTACTCACCAAGGTGGTCGCGTCTGCGGTCGCCGAGGGACTCAAGGCACGCTCCGGCGCCGGCGCCGACAAGGCCGCCGCTGAGGGTGCCGAGCCGCTGGCCGAGTGGGAGCAGGAACTGCTCGCCACCGCCACGGCGCCTGCGGCAGCTCCCGCTGAAGGCGGAGCCGTCGCGACCGAGACGACTACTGAATCTTCTTGAGAGAGGCCAAGACATTGGCGAACTACACCGCTGCCGACGTCAAGCGACTTCGGGAGCTCACTGGCTCGGGCATGCTCGACTGTAAGAATGCCCTGGTCGAAGCCGACGGCGACTTCGAGAGGGCCGTCGAGGTCCTGCGGATCAAGGGTGCCAAGGACGTCGGCAAGCGAGCCGAGCGTGCGACGGCCGAAGGTCTGGTCGCCTCCACGGGCGGCGCACTGATCGAACTGAACTCGGAAACGGACTTCGTCGCCAAGAACGAGGAGTTCCAGGCCGTTGCCGCGCAGATCGTGAACGCTGCCGCTGAGTCCAAGGCGTCCGACGTCGACGCACTGAAGGCGGCGAGCGTCGGGGACAAGACCGTCGAGCAGGTCATCGCGGACCTCTCGGCCAAGATCGGTGAGAAGCTCGAACTTCGCCGCGTCGCGTACTTCGACGGAACGGTCGAGGCGTACCTGCACAAGCGGTCGTCCGATCTGCCCCCCGCCGTCGGCGTGCTCGTCGAGTACACCGGTGGCAACCCGGAGGTCGCCCACGCGGTGGCGCTCCAGGTCGCGTCGATGAAGGCGAAGTACCTCACGCGTGAGGACGTTCCCGCCGATGCCGTCGCCAACGAGCGACGCATCGCCGAGGAGACGGCTCGTGAAGAGGGCAAGCCCGAGCAGGCCCTGCCGAAGATCATCGAAGGTCGCCTCACCGGCTTCTTCAAGGACGTCGTCCTTCTTGAGCAGCAGGCCATCTCCGATGACAAGAAGACCGTCAAGGCCGTGATCGACGACGCCGGACTGACCGTCACCCGGTTCGTCCGCTTCGAGGTCGGTCGCGCCTAGGCACCAAACTTGGCGCATCACACTTGGGCGACGCACCAAATCGCTCATCAGGAGACCCCGCGTCCCACCGGTGATCCCGGTCGGCGCGGGGTTTCTCCATATTCGGGGTCGACGACCCCGCAGCGCTATTGAACACGTGTGTTGCTAGCGTCGGGAGATGACCTCCATATCCGCGTTCGACGACGATGCGCTCGGCGAGCTCGATGCCACGGGTGTGGCCGAAGCCCTCCGATCCGGAGCGGTGTCCCGGGTCGACGTCGTCGAGGCGGCGATCGCCCGCACACAGAAGGTCGATCCTGCGCTGAACGGACTCGCCTACGAGGCGTTCGACCGGGCCCGCGCCCGCGCGTCGTCCGCGACCCGTCACGGCGGCTTCTTCGACGGGGTGCCGACCTTCGTGAAGGACAACACCGCCGTCGAGGGCATGCCGACAATGGAGGGCACCGATGCCTGGCAACCGCGCCCGGAGAGAGCCAACGGCGACTTCGCCCGCACCTACCTGTCGACGGGACTCATCGCACTCGGCAAGACGCAGTTGTCGGAGTTCGGGTTCAGTGCGGCCGCCGAACACCCGCGCCTCGGCGCGGTGCGCAATCCGTGGAACATCGACCACACCGCGGGAGCGTCATCGTCGGGGTCCGGAGCATTCGTCGCGGCGGGAGTGGTGCCGATCGCGCACGCCAACGACGGCGGCGGTTCGATTCGAATCCCGGCGTCGTGCAACGGTTTGGTGGGACTCAAGCCGTCGCGCGGCAGGCTGCCCCTGGACGAGGACATGCGCCAGATGCCGGTCCGGATCGTCGCCAACGGAGTGCTCACCCGGTCGGTCCGCGATACGGCAGCGTTCTACCGCGAGGCCGAGAACGTCTGGCGCAACCCGAAACTCGACCCGATCGGTGACGTTACGCGGCCAGGCCGCAACCAGCTGCGCATCGCCGTCTTCACCAAGTCCGTGTTGCGCGAGTGCAGCCCCGAGATGCGCGACCAGACACTGGCCACCGCCGCGCTACTCGAGAGGATGGGGCACCGCGTCGAGCACCTCGACCAACCACCGGTGCCGCAGTCGTTCATCGACGACTTCCTCTTGTACTGGGCGCTGCTGGCCTTCGCGCTGGTGCGAGGCGGGCGCAGCCGCTTCGGTGCGTCCTTCGACCGTGACAAGCTCGACAACCTCACCCTCGGTCTGGAGGCCTTCGCGGCCAAGAACCTGCACCGCCTTCCGTTGACGATCGCTCGCCTGGCGACGCTGCGGCGCCGGAAGCTCAAGCTGGTGCAGGAGTACGACGTGCTGCTGACGCCGACACTGGCCGACTCACCGCCACGCGTCGGTCATCTCGATCCCACTGCTGATTACCGGCAAATCATCGACCGGCTGGTGGACTGGGTGGCGTTCACGCCTCTGCAGAACGTGACGGGCGATCCAGCGATCTCGTTGCCGCTCGGCATGTCTGCCGATGGTCTCCCCATCGGGATGATGTTCAGCGCGCAACTGGGACGCGACGCCACGCTGCTGGAACTCGCCTACGAGCTGGAGGAGGCGGTGCCTTTCCGGCTCCTCGCGGCCACCGGTAGTGCGGATTCCAACGCCCAATCTCGCTGATGGGCTGTGCCACGCGGTCTATACCAACCGAATCCGCAACGGAATCCGTAGCGGGCAGGACACAGCCCTGTAATCCGACTTAGGTCGAGTTAACCTGCCGGACATCACAAGTCGTAGTCGAAGAAACACGGCGCGCTGAACATCCCTCTTGTGGAGACCACTGCGCCCACGACCCTTCGATCGCCGACGATCGCTGCTGCCTCTGGAAACACCTTCGGGTATCTCTTCCGGTTCGCACTGGCGAACATTCGTCGTCGACCAGAACGGTTTGTGCTATCCGTTCTCGGCATCGCGCTGGCGATCGCCTGTGTCGTCGTCGTCCGCACCATCTCGTCGAGCTTCGCGATCACCGGCGCCGATTCGGTGACCGACGTGCTGGGCGGCGCCCAACTGTGGGCGGTGCCTGCCGCCGGGGTGCATTACGACCCCGACGTGCAGGCCCTCGTCGCCGACGGTGCCGCACCCGAACTCTCCCTGCCCGCCGGATGGACGGGCACCCAAACACTCTCCGGTACGACCACCGTCAACGGCACGTCGATCTCGCTGCGGGGGAGTGACCAGATCCGCGCGGGCCAAGCCACTTTGGGCTCCGCCCTCGCCGACCGTCTCGGCCTGGCGCAGGGTGCGACGGTCGTGATCGGCGGCCAGAGCCTGGTCGTCGGCATCTCCGGCACCGGGCAGTCGGCCACCGTCTCGACCGGCCTAGCCAGGTCGCTGGTCGGCGACAAGGGTTGGTGGACGGTGTTCGCGCCGTCCGGTCAGGAGAAGAACCGCAACCTGGGCCAGACGTTCGGTGCCGCCACCGAACTGCCGTCGACCACCGATCCCTCGGTGATACCCGACGCCGGCGGTCAGGGACTCGTCTACGACACCGTGGGTGGCAATGGACCGCTCACCTTCGAACAGAAGTTCTCGGCGCTGTTCTCGGGCAAGGTGACCAGTTCCACCCTCGGGTTGATCTCGACGATCGGTCTTGGCCTCGGCTTCGTGATCGCCGTCTCCTCGTTCCTGGCGGCGGTCCAGGAACGCAAGCGCGAGTTCGGCATCATGGCCAGCATCGGCCTGGCCGACGAGGTGCTCTACTTCTTCCTCGTCGAGTCGGCGATCGTCTTCGTCATTGCCTACCTCGTCGGCGTCCTTGGTGCGGGTGCCGCTGTGGCACTGGTCATTCCGGGTATTGCCACCCCGACCGCGTGGCTGCAGGCGGCGGGCATGGTGTTCGCGTTCGTGCCCGCCATGGCGATCGTGGGTGCGCTGGTGCCAGTACACCGACTGTTGCAACACCGGCCCGTCGACCTGTTGGGAGACCGGTGAACGTCCATGGCGGGCCATCGATGAAGGCGACGGGGAAATCATGTTGAGCAAGGGCCTTGCCTACGGATGGCTGTCGGCGCGCAGGCGCATCGGCGAGATGGTGCTGCCGGTGGTCACGACCGCGACAGGCGCCTTCCTGGTGGTCATCGTGTTCGGCATGTCGGACGGCATCCGTGCCCAGTCGGCGTCGCTCGGACATGCCGACGAGATCGGCCGCGCGGTCGTGTTGATCGCCGTGACGGTCTTGCTCGTCGGCGTGGTCGAGGTGGCCGTCGCGACGACGAGGACCGTCGCCCACCGGACCAAGGAACTCGGCGTACTCGGCGCCAACGGCATACCGCGCAAGCCGGTGATCGCGGCATTGCTCGTCGAACCGGTCGTGGCGGCGGTGCTCGGCGCCGTCGCGGGCGCCGTGGTCGCCGTGATCGTCACGATGGTGCTCGGCGCAACGGGTTTCGTGCCGACGGGGGTGGCCGTCGGCGGGCTTCTCCTCGGTGCCGTCATCGCGATCGGTGTCAGCATCCTCGCCGCGGTGGCGACCAGCATTCTGCCCACGTGGACCGCAGCGTCGCGGCCACCCATCAAATCACTCTCCGCGGGAGGCTGACCCAAGCATGACCGTCATCAAAGATACTGAAGCCACCGACACCGACGTCGCCGCAGCCGAGGCTCCGGCTTTCAGCTCGGCCCCCGACGCGTCGCCAGTCATCGAGGTATCCGACGTCTGGAAGCTGCACAAGCTTGGCGACGAGGTCGTCAAGGCGCTCGTCGCCGCCGAACTACAGGTCATGCCGGGCGAGTTCGTCTGTCTGATGGGCCCGAGCGGCAGTGGCAAGTCCACGCTGCTCAACATCATCGGCGGCCTGGACCGGCCCACCAAGGGCTCGGTCAAGGTGGCAGGCAAGGACACGGCGCTGCTCACCGAGAGCCAGTTCGCCGCGCTGCGGCACGACACCATCGGGTTCATCTTCCAGAGCTACAACCTCATTCCCTTCCTGTCCGCGGTGGAGAACGTCGAGCTTCCCCTGATGTTCGAGCCGTATGACCGGAAGTCGTTGCGCAAGCGCGCATTGGAGCTGCTGGACCTCGTCGGCCTCAGCCATCGCGTCGACCACCAGCCCACCAAGATGTCCGGTGGGGAACAGCAGCGCACGGCCATCGCGCGCTCACTGATCAGCAACCCGACCCTCGTTCTCGCGGACGAGCCGACGGCGAACCTGGATCACAAGACGGGCGAGACGGTCGTGCGTATGTTGCGCGACCTGTGTTCGACCATCGGCGTCACCGTTGTCGCCAGCACCCACGACCCGATCGTCGCCGAGGAAGCAAGTCGAGTCGTCCGCATGAGAGACGGACAGATCGTCAACTGACCCGATTCCCCCAGGGATTCGATTCGATTGAGAGAGAAGCCATGACACAAGAGATGGAAGCATCCACGACGGGGGCACGCGACACGTTCCTGCCCGCCGAGTTGGTTCCCGAGCAGGTACTGCCCAAGGTGATGACCACCTTCGGCCTCACGGCGACGTACGTCTTCATCATCTGCTGGATCACCGGCTCGTCGGTGATGGCGGCAGGCGGTTGGACGGCGATTCCCATGTGGGTGCTCGGCATTCTCACGTTCCTGGTGCCCGCCGGCATGGCGGTGGCCGAGCTCGGCAACCTGTGGCCCGGCGAAGGTGGTGTGTACATCTGGGCCACCCGCACCATGGGTGAAACGTGGGGCTTCATCGGCGGCTACCTGTCGTGGATTCCGGTGATCCTCAACGCCGCGTCCTCACCGGCCGTCATCGTGCAGTTCCTGTTGTTGGCCTTCCACGCCGAACTCGGGCTGACGATGAGCATCATCCTTCAGCTGGTGATCCTGTGGGCGGTCATCGGTCTCGCACTGGCCAAGCTGGCCGCCAACCAACGCGTGATGAACATCGTGTTCGTCGTGTACTGGGCCTTGACCGCGGTCATCTTCGTCTCCGGCGTCGTCTACGCGTTGCGAAATGGATCGGGTACGCCGTTCAATCTCCACACCGCGACCATTCCCGACTTCGCGGGCGCTGGCTTCCTGTACGGCACCGTCCTGCTGTATCTGCTCGGTGTCGAGACGCCGTACAACATGGGTGCGGAGTTCCTCTCCGTACGCAAGAGCGGGCCCAAGATGGTCATCTGGGGCTCGGTGGCCCTGGTGCTCATCTACCTGTTGACCACGCTGGGCACGATGATGGTGCTGCCGTCGGACCAGATCGACCCGGTGACCGGTGTCATCGGCATGCTCGGTACCGCCGCACCCAAGGGCGTCATGGAGGCTGCCGCAATCGTCCTGTGCGTCATCATCTTCGTCGCGTTGATGTCCTACCAGGTCACCTACTCGAGGCTGATCTTCGTCTCCGGCCTGGAGCGTCACCTGCCGCGGATCTTCACCCATCTCAACCCGCGCACGCGTAATCCGGTGACCGCCATCCTGATTCAGGGTGTGCTGTCCTCACTGATCCTGGTCGGGCTCTACTCGCAGGCCAGCATGGCCAACGTCACCATCTTCCTGCAGGGCGGTTTGTCCACCGTCTGGCTGATCTCCGGCTTCTTCTTCCTGTTCCCGGTGATCATCGCTCGCAAGAAGTACGCGGACCGGTATGCCGACGAGAAGTTCTGGCGCATTCCCGGCGGCATGGCGGGCGTCTGGATCGTCGTCATCGTCGGCACGATCGGCACCATCGGCGGCGTGTACTACTCGTTCGCCAAGTCCTGGATCAAGGACGTGCCGGACGGCGAGTGGATGACGTGGACCGGCGGCATCTCGATCGGCATGATCGCGCTCGGAGTGGTCGTCTACTTCTTCGGCCGCCGGTCGGCGCATAAGACGAGCTCGGAGGACGCCCTCGCCCATTTGGCCGTCCTGGATCTCAACAACTCCGAAACCAAGTGACACGACCACTCAGTTCCCACCAGAAAGAGGGAGTCAAAAGCCAATGACCCTGGACAGCACCACGCTCAGCGCGGACGCGACCGAGGACAAGACCAACTATCCGCTCGATCCGCTGTCGGGCAATGAGATTCAAACCGCGGCGGCGATCGTCATGGCGTCCGAATATGCCTCGTCGACACTGAAGTTCGTGATGATCCACCTCGCGGAGCCCGCCAAGACCGCAGAGCTGACGTTCACGGGGGATGTGCCCCGGTGCGCGTTCGCCACGATGTACGACGCCGCCGCGAAGATGGTCTACGAGGCGGTCGTCGATCTCGGCGCCAGCATGATCGAGTCGTGGAAGTCGATTCCCGGCCGGTTCCCGTCCTACCTGGTCGAGCACATGACCGGGGTGGAGGAGAAGGTTCGGGAGGATCCGCGGTGGCAGGAGGCGAT
>JAOPUT010000185.1 GCA_025963385.1 Mycobacterium sp. | reverse complement strand
CGTCGACGCGGCGCGGCGAGGTGCGGAATCCGACGTTCGCAACGCCGAGCAACTGCTGAAGCGCGAGAAGCGCCAGATGCAGCAGGCTCGCGAACGCGCTGCGAGACGCTCGAGCACCGCGGCACGCAGCGTGAAGGACGCAGGCCTACCCAAGATCGTGGCAGGCAAGCTCAAGCGCGACGCGCAGGAGTCGGCTGCCAAGGCCGACGACGTACACGGCAAGCGCGTCGACGCTGCGACGACTCGACTCGATCAGGCCGAACGCGCGCTCCGCGACGACGACGCCATCGTGCTCGACCTACCCGACACCGACGTGCCGGCAGGTCGCACGGTGCTGTTTGCGCGCGGTCTCCGGTTCCAGCACGATGGCCGAGAACTGTTCGCGGGCAACGGAATCGATCTCGACATCCGAGGGCCGGAGCGCATCGCGTTGACCGGGGGCAACGGGGCAGGAAAGTCCACGCTATTGCGGATCATCGCGGGGGATCTCGAGCCGGCGGCAGGGGAGCTGCAGCGGGCCTCCGGCCGGATCGCCTACCTGTCACAGCGTCTCGATCTGCTCGACCCGGACCGCTCCGTGGCCGAGAGCCTCGCTGACTCCGCACCGAGGCTGACCCATACCCGTCGCATGCATCTGTTGGCGCAGTTCCTCTTTCGTGGCGACCACATCCATCTCCCGGTGGCTTCCCTTTCGGGCGGGGAGCGACTGCGGGCGACGCTGGCCTGCGTGCTCAACGCCGAACCGGCGCCGCAACTGCTGCTCCTCGACGAGCCGACGAACAACCTCGATCTGGTCAGCGTCGGGCAGCTGGAGTCTGCGCTGAACGCCTACCGTGGCGCCTTCGTGGTGGTCAGCCACGACGAGAGCTTCCTCGACTCGGTGGGTGTCGACCGCAGGATCCACCTCGCAGGCGGGGTTCTGGTCTAGAGCGAGGATTGCTGGGGACGGGTCTGTGCGGGCTGCGGGCGCTCTGCCGCGGGCGGCGGCCCGGGTCCCCGGCCACCGTCGGCGCCCTGGCCGGCCTGGGCGGTCGGTGAGTGTCGTTGCGCGCGTTGCTCTTCGGCCCGTTTCTCGGCCGCGTCGGCCTCAGCGGCCTCCTGACGCCGGCGCTCCTCCGGTTCGGCCGCCTTGTCCTCGTTGGCACTGGCGCCATGAGACGACGAGCCCTTGTCCGCCGACCCCGCAGCACCCTGAACGCCCTGCATGATCTGCTGCGGCAGCTGAGTCAGGCCCTGGACGAGCCCCTGTACGGACTGGGCGAGGCCCTGGGCGAGGCCCTGAGCGAGCTGACCGACCTGCTGGCCGACCTGGCCGGCCGTCTGGCCCGCCACCTCGGCGCCGCCTCCTCCCGCGCCTGCGCCGCTGCCGCCCGCGCTCGCCGATCCCTCCAACGTCTCGGCTGCGGCCCTGACCTTCGCCGCGCCCTCCCGGTCGCCTTCGGCGTACATCTTGTCGGCCGTGGTGAGCAGATCCTTGATGGCGTCGCTGGCGCTCTTGGTGGTCTGGACGGTGTTCGCGCGGGCTTGCGTGACGCCGTCGAGGGCGTTGTTCACGGCGAAGGCGATGTTGCCGAATGACGTTGCGGCGGCAGCGGCCTGCGGCCCGCCCGCCACTACCAGCCGTGACAACCCTTCGGCGACCTGCGAGTGGGTGTCGGCAAGTGGTGTCAGGCCGACGTCGTCGAGCGAGAACTCGCCCCCCATGGTGATCCTCCCCGCGTCGCGTGACCGTCGTGACGATTCTATGGGCGCCCGGAGGGCTGCGATGGCGGCAATTCCATGGCGGACGCCTGCCTCAGCCGCGCGCCGCGACCGCCTGCTTCGCCGCGTCAGAGGCCACCCCGCGCATACCGATGGCGTCGAAGGCAGCCGCGGCATCGTCCAGTGCGGCGGCGTCGCCCGTCGTGAACGCCCGTGCGTAGGACAGCGCCAGCCGACCGACGGTGCAGTCCACCCCCAGTCGCTCGATGGCGTCGGTCGCGCGCATGTCGCCAAGGCGCACCGCATCGATCAGCGCCCGCAGGGCGACCGCCGACTGGCCGCCGCGTTCGGCGGCGCGCGCCGCTTCCCGCGCGGCGCTGATCGCCTCGGGTCCGTCCCGCCGCGCCGATGCCGTCCACGCGCGCGCCAGCGAGAGCTCGGGCGCGAACAGCATCGACTTGAGCCCGTGCCGCGCCTCCGCTTTGGCCAGCATGCGGCCTGCATCGGCGACGCGACCCAACTGACCGAGCGCCTGGGCCAACAACATCCAGGCCAACGGTCCCCAGGAGTAGCCCGTCGGGGCGAGCGTCGTGGCCGCGGACTCGAGCATCTCCACGGAGTCGGCGACCTCGCCACGCGCGATCAGCACGTCGGCCACGAGCAGCAGGCCGATCGCGTGGCTCGGCTGCGAGGGCGGGGAGCCGTCGACGAGTTCCTGCGCCAACTCCTGCGCGCGGTCGAGCCGTCCCGACATGATCAGAGCGGTCGTCTGGCCGAGAGCGCTGGTGAAGCGCAGGAGACCGGGATGCCCGGCGGCGATCGCCCGCGCGGCGAGCTCGTCGACATCGGTGAACGTGCCCATTCGGGCAAGGCACAGGGCGGCGGCTGCCGCGGCCCAGCCGACGGCCTGCCTGTCGGCGTCGGGCGAGTCGAGGACCTCGCGGGCGATCTGCATCGCCCGTTCCGGGCTGCCCGCGTTCATAGTGAACGTGCCGAGCAACGCATCGAGCGTGGCGCCTGCGCCCTCGGACGTCACCTTGGCCCTCACGGTGTGCAGGAACGCGGTGGCCCGCTCCGGCTGATCCAGCATCCAGAACTGGTTGGCCGCCCGGGGGAGCGCCCACGCCATCAGATCGGCCTCGCCGAGTGCGGACTCGTCGACCTCGGCCATCACCGCGTCCGCGTCCCGTCCGCGTCCCTGCCAGGCCAGGGCCTGTGCAAGCGTCAACCGGGCGGAGAGGGACTCCCCGTCGCTCAGCGCCGCGCGGCCCAACTCCTCGGCAGTGGTGAGATCGCCCCTTTCCAGTGCCTCCTCGGCGGCGGCCGTCCCCTCTGATCCATCGGACACCGCCGCAGTGTATGGCGGCACCACCCGCGGACATTGGCGAACTCATCGGTTCGAGCGCCCACACCGGTGCCAGGTACGTTGCACCCGTGCCCGCTGAAATCCCTGAAGATTCTGAACCACGCGGCCCGTGGGCGGTCTGCGTGTACTGCGCCTCCGGCCCGGCGCATCGGGACCTGCTCGAACTGGCCTCCGACGTCGGGGAGGCGATCGCTGATCGCGGCTGGACGCTCGTGTCGGGCGGCGGCAACGTCTCGGCGATGGGCGCGGTCGCCGGCGCGACGCGGGCGCACAACGGACGGACCGTCGGCGTGATTCCCAAGGCGCTGGTCCACCGCGAACTCGCGGACGTCGACGCCGACGAGCTGATCGTCACCGACACCATGCGGGAGCGCAAGCAGGTCATGGAGGACCGCGCCGATGCGTTCCTGGTGTTGCCGGGCGGCATCGGGACACTCGAGGAGTTCTTCGAGGCGTGGACGGCGGGCTATCTCGGCATGCACGACAAGCCGCTCGTCATGCTCGATCCGCTGGGGCACTACGACGGGCTGTTGGCGTGGTTACGCGATCTGGTGGGTACTGGCTACGTCGGGGCGGAGGCGATGAATCGTCTGATCGTGGTCTCCGATGTCGAGTCGGCGTTGGTGGCGTGCGAACCCCCGCAGTGATGGCAAACACACGAAGATAAGGTTGGCCCGTGAGTGACGAGAAATCTGGTACCCGCGCCCACGTCGGCATTCTGGACATCGCACCGCGGTTGCCGGGACTCATCAAGGATGCGCCGGTCATCGCGCGCGGGGTGGTCACCGGGTTCCTCGCCCGACCCACGGCGAAGACCTCCATCGGCAAGGTGTTCCAGGAGCGCGCCGCCCGCTACGGGGACAAGCCGTTCATCAAGTTCGACGACGAGCGACTGACCTATCGCGAGGCCAACGAAACCGTCAACCGCTACGCCGCGGTGCTGGCCGCGCGAGGCGTCGGGCCCGGCGACGTCGTCGGCGTCATGCTGCGCAACTCACCGCACTCGGTGCTGATCATGCTCGCGGTGGTGAAGTGCGGCGCCGTCGCGGGCATGCTCAACTACCACCAGCGGGGCAAGGTGCTGGCGCACAGCATCGGCCTGCTCGGCGCGAAGGCCGTCGTCGCGGAGACCGACTTCATCGAGCCGATCAGCGAGAGCGGCGCCGACACCGACGGGCTGATGACGCTCGACGAGCTGATCCAGCTGGCCGCCACGGCGCCCGCCACCAACCCGGCCACCACCGGGGCCGTCCTCGCCAAGGACAAGGCGTTCTACATCTTCACCTCGGGCACCACCGGGATGCCGAAGGCCAGCGTCATGACCCACTACCGGTGGCTGCGCGCACTCGCGGGCTTCGGCGGCCTCGGCATGCGGTTGACCAGTGACGACACCCTGTACTGCTGCCTGCCGCTCTATCACAACAACGCACTGACGGTGGCGCTGTCGGCGGTGCTCAACTCGGGTTCGGCGCTGGCGCTCGGCAAGTCGTTCTCGGCGTCGAAGTTCTGGGACGACGTCATCCGCTACGACGCCACAGCCTTCGTCTACATCGGCGAGATCTGCGCCTACCTGCTCAACCAGCCGGAGAAGCCCACCGACCGCAAGCACCGCGTCCGCGTCATCGGGGGCAACGGGCTGCGGCCTGCCATCTGGGACGAGTTCACCAAACGGTTCGGCATCAGTCGGGTCTGCGAGTTCTACGCCGCAAGCGAGGGCAACACGGCGTTCCTCAACGTCTTCAACGTCGACAAGACCACCGGCATCTGCCCGTCGCCCATCGCGTTCGTGGAGTACGACGAGGAGACCGGCGGGCCGGCACGCGGGCAGGACGGCCGCGTCCGCAAGGTCAAGACCGGCGAGCCGGGGCTGCTGCTGTCCAAGGTCAGCAGCTTCCAGCCCTTCGACGGTTACACCGACAAGGAAGCCACCGAGAAGAAGCTCGTCCGCGACGCCTTCAAGGACGGCGACGTCTGGTTCAACACCGGCGACCTGATGCGGTCGCAGGGCTTCGGGCACGCCGCCTTCACCGACCGGCTCGGCGACACCTTCCGCTGGAAGGGCGAGAACGTCGCCACCACCGAGGTCGAGGCGGCGGTGTCGACCGACGCCCAGGTGGAGGAGTGCACGGTGTTCGGCGCCGAGGTCGAGGGCGCGGGCGGCAAGGCGGGCATGGTGGCCATCCAGCTCAAGGACGGCCAGGAGTTCGACGGCAAGGCGCTCGCCAAGTCCGTCTACGAGCACCTCCCCGGCTATGCGGTGCCGCTGTTCGTCCGGATCACCGAGACGCTGGCTCACACGTCGACGTTCAAGAGCCAGAAGGTCGAGTTGCGCAAGCAGGGCTACGGCGGTGGCTCCGGTGAGGCCGAGGGCGACGACGACGACACCGAGGCCGGGAAGCTCGACGACCCGATCTACGTGCTGGCCGGCCGCGACGAGGGCTACGTGCCGTTCTACGACGAGTACCCCGCCGAGGTCGTGGACGGCAAGCGTCCCAAGTCCTAGCGACGCGGCGCGTACACCGTCGGCGAGCGAACGGAAACGCGTCGAAATCGCTGAGCCGTAGCCTGGGAGGCATGCAGGCGACGTTCCTCGGCCGTCCGGTGGCAGGCGACCGAGCCATGATCATGGCGATCGTCAACCGGACCCCGGATTCGTTCTACGACCGCGGGGCCACGTTCACCGACGACGCCGCCAAGGCTGCCGTCCACCGGGTGGTCGAGGAAGGCGCCGACGTCGTCGACGTCGGCGGCGTAAAGGCCGGACCCGGTGACGTCGTCGATGCCGACGAGGAGATCGCCCGTGTCGTGCCCTTCATCGAATGGCTTCGCGGCGCCTATCCGGACCAGCTGATCAGCGTCGACACCTGGCGGGCCTCGGTCGCCAAGCAGGCCTGCGCCGCCGGTGCCGACATCATCAACGACACCTGGGGAGGGTCCGATCCCGGGCTTCCCGACGTCGCCGCGGAGTTCGGCGCCGGGTTGGTCTGCTCGCACACCGGCGGAGCGGTACCTCGAACGCGGCCGTTCCGCGTCAACTACGGATTGTCGGAACGCGGCGTGGTGGACGACGTCATCGCCGAGGTGACGTCAGCGGCCGAACGCGCCGTCGCAGCCGGCGTCGCGCGGGACGCCGTGCTGATCGATCCGACTCATGACTTCGGTAAGAACACTCATCATGGTCTTAGTTTGTTGCGCCACGTAAAAGATCTTGTAAATACCGGATGGCCTGTCCTGATGGCACTGAGCAACAAGGATTTCGTCGGGGAGACTCTCGGTGTGGGCTTGACCGAACGCCTCGAGGGAACCCTGGCCGCCACCGCGCTCGCCGCGCAGGCGGGTGCGGCCATGTTCCGGGTCCACGAGGTGGGGTCCACACGACGCGTGCTTGAGATGGTCGCGTCGATCCAGGGCGCGCGTGCACCGGCGCGGACCGTGAGGGGACTGGCATGAGCACCCGAAGACGAGCACGAGTGAGGAACGAGCGAGCGGGAGTCGAGTCATGAGCGTGACACCCGAGCTCGACGCCGCGCAGGCCATCGCGCAGCACCGGTGGCTGACCGATCACACGTGGCGCAGGCCCAGGTGGACCGTCGCCGAACTCGAGGCCGCCAAGGCCGGACGCACGATCTCCGTGGTCCTGCCCGCGCTCAACGAGGAGGAGACCGTCGCCTCCGTGGTCGACACCATCACGCCATTGCTGGGTGGCCTCGTCGACGAGATCGTCGTGCTGGACTCCGGCTCGACCGACGACACCGAGATCCGTGCGGTGGCCGCCGGCGCCAGGGTGGTCAGCCGGGAGGCGGCGCTGCCCGACGTCGAGCCGCAGCCCGGCAAGGGTGAGGTGCTGTGGCGTTCACTGGCCGCCACCACCGGCGACCTGGTGGTCTTCGTCGACTCGGACCTCATCGACCCCGACCCGATGTTCGTGCCCAAACTGCTCGGGCCGTTGCTGACCACCGACGGTGTGCACCTGGTCAAGGGCTTCTACCGCCGTCCGCTGAAGGTGAGCGGCAGCGAGGACGCGAACGGCGGCGGCAGGGTCACCGAGCTGGTCGCCCGGCCGCTGCTGGCTGCACTGCGACCTGAGCTGACGTGTCTGCTGCAGCCGCTGGGCGGCGAGTACGCAGGTACCCGCGAGCTACTCACGGCATTGCCCTTCGCGCCGGCGTACGGCGTCGAGATCGGGTTGCTGATCGACACCTACGACCGCCTGGGTCTCGACGCGATCGCCCAGGTGAACCTCGGCGTCCGCACGCATCGCAACCGGCCACTGACGGAGCTCGCCGCGATGAGCCGTCAGGTGATCGCGACGTTGCTGTCGCGCTGCGGTGTGCCCGATTCCGGAGTCGGTCTGACACAGTTCTTCGCCGACGGCGAGGACTACACCGCCCGCACCTCGACGGTGTCGCTGGCCGACCGTCCGCCGATGGTGACCCTGCGGCCTCGTTGAGCGCGGCGTCGTCGATGGGCGCGTCCCACCCGCTCGGTGCGGTCCCACCCACGCGTCAGGCAGTATCGACGTCGTGACGTTGATTCTTCTCTACCTGGTCGTGCTGATCCTGGTGGCGATCGTCCTGTTCGGCGTCGGCAGCGTGCTGTTCGGCCGCGGTGAGCGGCTGCCCCCGTTGCCGCGGGGCACCACCGCGACCGTGCTGCCCGCCTCCGAGGTCACCGGCGCCGACGTGGAGGCGGTGAAGTTCACCCAGACGCTGCGCGGCTACAAGGTCGGTGAGGTCGACTGGGTGCTCGACAGACTCGGTCAGGAACTCGACCAGCTGCGGGGTCAGGTCGCCGCGCTGCGTGCCGCGTACGGCGTCGACGACTTCGTGCCCGACTCCGATTCTGGGCAGGCAGCCGAGTACGTCACCGAGGTGGACGACGACCCCGATGACGTGCCGGAGGATGCCGTGCACCGGCAGGACGCTCACGCAGCGTTCGTGGATGGACGCGACGAGCAGTGACCGCCGCAGTCGGGCGAGACGGTCGAACCCGTTGCAGCTGGGCCGATTTCAGCGGTGAGCGGTGGGACGCCGACGATTCGGTGCTCTATCGCAACTACCACGACACCGAGTGGGGCCAACCGCTGCGAGGCAACCGCGAGCTGTTCGAGCGAATGACGCTGGAGGCGTTCCAGAGTGGGCTGTCGTGGCTCATCATCCTTCGCAAGCGCGAGAACTTCCGCAAGGCGTTCCAGCGTTTCGACGTGGCCAAGGTCGCGCGTTTCGGCGACGCCGACGTCGAGCGGTTGATGGCCGACGTGGGGATCGTCCGCAACCGCGCCAAGATCGACGCGACGATCGCCAACGCGCGTGCGGCCGCCGATCTCGACGTCGAGCTCGGCGAGTTGCTGTGGACCTTCGCGCCGGAGCCTAGGCCGCGTCCCGCCACGATGTCAGAGGTGCCCGCGGTAACCCCCGAGTCCACGGCGATGGCAAAGGAACTCAAGCGGCGCGGGTTCAAGTTCGTCGGCCCCACGACGGCATATGCGCTGATGCAGGCAACGGGGATGGTCGACGACCACGTGGCTGCGTGTTGGGTCCCCAGCGTTCTTGGGGGCGGGTAAGTCGGGTCTTTGCACATCGAAGGGCACGGATAGGGAACAATGGCTAAAGATCAGTTCAGTGCCGAGTGCTGTCGCCCAGTGGACAGTATCGGCCCCGACCCGTTCCGCTCTTGCGGATCGGAACATGCGGAAGGGAGCACTCGATGGCGGCGATGAAGCCCCGGACTGGTGACGGTCCACTTGAAGCGACCAAGGAGGGGCGGGGCATCGTGATGCGAGTACCACTGGAAGGCGGTGGGCGGCTCGTCGTCGAACTGACCCCGGATGAGGCCGCTGCGCTCGGCGACGAACTGAAGAACGTCACCGCTTGATGGTCCCGGGTCGCTTCGCTCCTGCCCGCCGTACCTAACTTCCCGGGTCGCTTCGCTCCTGCCCGCCGTACCTAACTTCCCGGGTCGCTTCGCTCCTGCCCGCCGTACCTAACTTCCCGGGTCGCTTCGCTCCTGCCCGCCGTACCTAGCTGGAGACCTTCCGGTAGATCTCCAGGGTCTGTTCTGCGATGCGCTCCCAGGAGAACTCGTCGATACAGCGCTGGCGCCCCGCGCGCCCATACCGCGCCGCCCGCTCGGGATCGGCGACCAAGGCGTTGACGGCATCGGCCAGTCGGGTTTCGAAACCGGTGGCGTCGGCCGGGTCGTAGTGCACCAGCGAACCGGTCTCGCCGTCCGCGACCACCTCGGGGATGCCGCCGACGTCGGAGGCGACGACCGCCGTCGCACACGCCATCGCCTCGAGATTCACGATGCCAAGCGGTTCGTAGACCGACGGACACACGAAAACCGTTGCTGCGGAGAGAATTTCGCGGATCTGGTCGCCAGGCAACATCTCCTGTACCCAGAAGATACCGCTTCGCGATGCCGCGAGTTGCTCGACCGCACCGCCCACCTCGGCGGCGATCTCCGGTGTGTCCGGCGCACCGGCACACAGGACGAGCTGAACCTCCGGCGCGAAGTGGTGCGCAGCCGCGACGAGGTGGGCGACCCCCTTCTGCCGCGTGATGCGTCCGACGAACGCCACGATGGGCCGAGTGGGGTCGACCCCGATGCGAGCCAACGTCGGGCCCGGCTCGACGGGATACCACTTCTCGGTGTCGATGCCGTTTCTCACCACGTGCACCCGGCTGGGATCCAGCGCGGGATAGGTGGCCAGCACGTCGTCGCGCATGCCGGAACTGACGGCGATCACCGCGTCGGCCGCTTCGACCGCCGTGCGTTCGACCCACGACGACACCCGGTACCCGCCGCCGAGTTGCTCTGCCTTCCACGGCCGCATCGGCTCCAGGGAGTGCGCCGTCAGGACGTGCGGTATGCCGTACAGCATCGCGGCAAGATGTCCCGCGAGCCCCGCGTACCACGTGTGCGAGTGCGCGACGGTCGCACCCTCGGCGGCGTTGACCATCACCAGGTCGGCCGACAGCGTCGTCAGCGCCGGGTTGGCGCCGTCCAGCGCCGGATCGGGTGCGGCGACGTGGACGTCCGGTTCGCCGGGCCGGGGCTTACCCATGCAGTGC
Organism: Mycobacterium sp.; assembly: GCA_025963385.1. GTDB lineage: Bacteria > Actinomycetota > Actinomycetes > Mycobacteriales > Mycobacteriaceae > Mycobacterium. The sequence continues at coordinate 1,319 of JAOPUT010000185.1, read as the reverse complement.
ACGTCGACGTCACACATGTTCTTCAGCTGCGCGACCAGTTCGGTGACGTGTACGCCTGCGCCGCCGTACACCTCCGGTGGATACTCCCGTGTCATCATCGCGACTCGCATGGCTACGACGGTAGTTCACCGTCACGGTGCCGGTGGCTGACTCGCACCCAATTGTCTTGACCGACAGTCCGTCATGAAGGCTGGCTCGAAGTCTGGCTGGATAGGGGTCCAATAGCGCCAATGCCTAGCCGCGGCCCCTGACGGCGGATAGGTTTGACCCATGAGGGAACTGCCAACCGTCTTGGGCATCGTCCTGGCAGGCGGCGAGGGCAAGCGGCTGTACCCGTTGACCGCGGACCGCGCCAAACCCGCGGTTCCCTTCGGCGGCGCCTACCGGTTGATCGACTTCGTGCTGTCGAACCTCGTCAATGCCAGGTACTTGAAGATCTGTGTTCTCACGCAATACAAATCGCATTCGCTGGATCGCCACATCTCCCAGAACTGGCGGTTATCGGGGCTTGCCGGTGAGTACATCACCCCGGTGCCTGCGCAGCAGCGTCTTGGACCCAGGTGGTACACGGGATCCGGTGACGCGATCTTGCAGTCGCTCAACCTGATCTACGACGAGGACCCCGACTACGTCGTCGTATTCGGTGCCGATCACATCTATCGGATGGATCCCGAGCAGATGCTGCAGTTCCACATCGAGAGTGGAGCAGGCGCGACGGTGGCGGGTATCCGTGTGCCGCGGGCCGAGGCGACGGCCTTCGGCTGCATCGACGCCGACGAGTCCGGGTTGATCCGGGCGTTCGTCGAGAAGCCCGCCGACCCGCCGGGCACCCCCGACGATCCCGAGCAGACGTTCGCGTCGATGGGCAACTACATCTTCACCACCAAGGTGCTCGTCGACGCGATCCGCGCGGACGCCGAGGACGACGACTCGGACCACGACATGGGCGGCGACATCATCCCTCGTCTGGTCGCCGACGGGATGGCCGCGGTCTACGACTTCAACGACAACGAAGTCCCCGGCTCGACCGAACGCGACCACGGCTACTGGCGTGACGTCGGGACGCTGGATGCCTTCTACGACGCCCACATGGATCTGGTGTCGGTCCACCCGATCTTCAATCTGTACAACCGGCGCTGGCCCATCCGGGGCGAACCGGAGAACCTCGCTCCGGCGAAGTTCGTCAACGGCGGCTCTGCGCAGGAGTCGGTGGTCGGTGCAGGCAGCATCGTCTCCGCGGCATCCGTGCGCAATTCGGTGTTGTCGTCCAACGTCGTGATCGACGACGGTGCGATCGTCGAGGGCAGCGTGATCATGCC
>JAOPUT010000161.1 GCA_025963385.1 Mycobacterium sp. | reverse complement strand
GGGCTCGGTGGACGCCCAAGTGGTGTGGTGCCCGATGGCGGTGTAGCTCAGCTGGTTAGAGCGCACGACTCATAATCGTGAGGTCGGGGGATCGAGCCCCCCCACCGCTACAAGACGACAACGCAAGTGAATGAAGAAGGACGACAGACGTGGCCTCGAGTACAGACGTACGGCCCAAGATCACCTTGGCCTGTGAGGTGTGCAAGCACCGCAACTACATCACCAAGAAGAACCGGCGTAACGACCCCGATCGGCTGGAGCTCAAGAAGTTCTGCCCGAACTGTGGGACGCATCGTCCGCACAAGGAATCGCGCTAGCGCACGCCCACGGGCTTCGGTCCGTGGTTGACGATGGGGAACTGAATTCGTGGCGCTGTCTGCCGACATCATCGGGATGCACTACCGCTATCCCGACTTCTACGAGGTCGGGCGCGAGAAGGTGCGTGAGTACGCCGTCGCCGTCAAGAACGAGGACGCCGCGTTTCACGACGAGGAGGTCGCGGCGGAGCTCGGCCACGACTCCTTGCCGGCGCCGCTGACCTTCATCTCGGTATTCGGCTATCAGGCCCAGACGGCGTTCTTCGCCAACGCCAACATCGGCATCACCGACTCGCAGATCGTCCAGGTCGACCAGGAGCTCAAGTTCCTGGCGCCGATCAGGGTCGGGGACCGGCTGTACTGCGACGTCTACGTCGACTCGTACAGGCAGGCGCACGGCACGGACATCATCGTCACGAAGAACATCATCAGCAACGACAAGGGTGAGGCCGTACAAGAGGCGTACACGACCCTTGCCGGTCGTTCGGACGAAAGCGGAGAGGGTTTTTCCAATGGCACTGCGTGAATTCAGTTCTGTGAAGGTCGGCGACGAACTTCCCGAGCGCGTCATTCCGCTGACCCGGATGGACCTGGTCAACTACGCCGGCGTGTCCGGTGATCTGAACCCGATCCACTGGGACGACGAGATCGCCAAGCAGGTTGGTCTGGACACCGCGATCGCCCATGGCATGTTGACCATGGGTCTGGGTGGCGGCTACGTGACGTCGTGGATCGGCGATCCCGCCGCGGTGACCGAGTACAACGTGCGCTTCACCGCCGTCGTCCCGGTGCCCAACGACGGCGTCGGCGCCGAGATCGTGTTCAACGGTCGCGTGAAATCCGTTGACGCCGAGGCAAAGTCGATCGTCATCGCACTCTCCGCTACGACGGGCGGCAAGAAGATCTTCGGACGCGCCACCGCGACCGCGAAGCTGGCCTGAGGTGCCACTCAAAGCGAACGTGCTCGGGATGGTGCACCACTATCCCGAGAGCTTCAAGATCGGCCGCGAGCAGGTTCGTCAGTACGCCCGGGCGGTCAAGGCCGACGATCCGGCTTCCTTCGACGAGGCGGCTGCGGCCGAGTTGGGCCATGACAACCTGATCGCGTCGCCGACGTTCCCGTCGATCCTCGCCCTACTGGTGCAGCAGGATTTCTTCCGCAAGGTCGACGTCGGCATGACCACGATGCAGATCGTCCAGGTGGACCAGAAGTTCGTCTTCCACAAGCCGTTGGTCGTCGGCGAGACGCTGACCGCGTCGCTGGAGATCCAGTCCGTCGTCGAGCGCTTCGGGGCCGACATCGTCGTCACCCGCAGTGTCTGCGTCAACGAGAAGGACGAGCTGGTGCTGGAGGCGTTCACCACGCTGATGGGACACGAGGGTGACAACTCGATCCAGGTCCAGTGGGATGCCGAAAGTGGCCAGGTGGTCCGTAGCGCCGCTACGGATTAGTAACTGAGAACGGGGCCGTTGTACACTCGGTCCTCGGGGTTTTGCCCAATTTAGCGCGCTGTCCGTCGGTTATAGATCGGCCGATCGGGGAGCGCGTGAATTGTGTAGGGCCCTGAACGGCAAGGATCTGCCAGCAGTGCCGTTCTCGAAGGGGCGTAGCTCAACTGGCAGAGCAGCGGTCTCCAAAACCGCAGGTTGCAGGTTCAAGTCCTGTCGCCCCTGCTCAACTGAATGAACGAAAAGCGTGGACACTGGAAGGTGACCACCCTGGAACCGACGAAAGGCACGCGGTGAGCGACAAGCGCGACGACATCGACGCTGACGTCGACGACGTCGATGCCGACCCCGTGAACGACGACGTCGACTCGGTCGGCGACGACATCGGCGTCGCGGGCACCCGCAGTCAGACTGCTGTCGCGACCCGGCCGCAGCGGCCCACCGGCAAGCGGTCGCGTCGTGAGGCGACCGGCAGTGCCACGCCTGACACCGAGGCGGGCTCCGTCAAGAACGGCGACGGCAAGAAGCCGAAGACGGCCAAGAAGCAGTCGGGCCCGTCGCGGAACCCGCTCACCTTCATTTGGAACTACCTGAAGCAGGTCATCGCCGAGCTGCGCAAGGTCATCTGGCCGAACCGCAAGCAGATGATCAGCTACACGACCGTGGTGCTGGTGTTCCTGGCGTTCATGGTGGCGCTCATCGGCGGAGTCGATCTCGGCCTGGCCAAACTCGTGACGCTGGTCTTCGGCTGACGCGAAAGATTTTCTAGAGAGGATTGACACGTGACTTCCTTCGAGGGCGAATCGCCTTCGGCTGTGTCCGACGCGCGCATCGAGGATGCGGACCCTTCAACCGTGATCGCTGACATCTCCGCGGAGACGCTGGAACAGCCCACCGCTGAGGTCGTGGCTGACGTGGCTGACGAAGCGCCTGCCGAGGTCGCCGAAGAGGCGCCTGCGGAAGAAGCGGCCGCCGAAGAGGACGAAGACGTCGACCCTGCCGTGGCGTTGAAGAAGGACCTGCGGTCCAAGCCGGGCAACTGGTACGTCATCCACTCCTACGCGGGCTACGAGAACAAGGTGAAGGCCAACCTCGAGACCCGCGTCCAGAACCTCGACGTCGGTGACTACATCTTCCAGGTGGAAGTTCCCACCGAAGAGGTCACCGAGATCAAGAACGGCCAGCGCAAGC
>JAOPUT010000154.1 GCA_025963385.1 Mycobacterium sp. | reverse complement strand
CGCCTCGACGTAGCCGTCCAGGCTCCTTGCAACGACTACGGCCACTCCCGGGTAGCGCCGGTGCCGGCGGGTGGTGACCCACGCACCGAGCCCAGGGACCTGGCGCACCCGCGGAGTGCGGGTAATTAGCAACTCACTGGGCGTCCGATGAGTTCGCGCGCCTGGACCAGTCCTAACTGCATGACGAACGAAATCTTCACCACCGTCCAATGCGTTGCGGTACCCGTCGCCGATCAGGACCGCACGAAAGCCTTGTTCGAGGAGATCGGCTTCAACACAACGATGGACACTGAACTGCGGCCAGGCTTCCGTTGGATCGAGCTAGCTCCACCCGCCGGTGGCACGTCGATCGCACTCGTGATGACCGGAGAGGAACTACCGACTGGGGTCGACACGGGCATCCGACTGCTCACTCGGGACGCGCGATCCGCCCATGCCGCGCTCTCCGGGAAAGAACTAAACGTGGGGGAGCTACTTGACTGGGACTCGGTCCCCCTGATGTTCAGTTTCCGCGACTTCGACGGCAATCGGTTCTACGTCAGCCAGCACAACTAGCGTCTCAGGCTACGGCTCGAACGCTGAGACTTTGTACTAGTCGATGCACAGTCCGGCACGATGCAGCGGCTGGCGCCCTTGACAGCTTGTCCTCGAGCTCTTCGGGTCGGAGTTCGTCGAACTCCTTCAACACCTCACCGGTGACGGAATCGGTGGTGGCGATGGCCATGGTGACGCCCTCCTCGGCACGCGATCATTACGGCTCACGCCGTCTCGACAGTCGACAGAAATTAGGCATGGCAGGACAGGACCACGCGACCAAACATGGCTCGCCGTGCGATGGGGTCTAGCCGACGCGTGTGCGACAGTGGCTCGACCTGCGCGTCCGTTCTCGGCGAGCGCAATACCGTTGGAGGGGCTGATGGCAAACATTCTCCTGCAGACCACGATCACGGCACAGCCCGACGATTGGGACGTCTCGCGCTTCTCGCTGCTCGCCGACGAACTCGAGGGTGCGGGCCACGATGTGACGGCGAGGAACCGGGACGCCGGCACCGTGGACGACCCCGTTCTACGGACGTTGGACGAGTCCGACTTCGATGAACTATGGCTCATCGCCGTCGACGTCGGAGACGGGCTCACCGAAGCCGAAGTCGATGCCATTCAACGCTTTCAAGCCAGCGGGCGCGGCGTTCTCACCGCCCGCGACCACGAGGACCTCGGTAGTTCGATCAGCCGTCTCGGACTACTGGGGTCGATCAACCAGTTCCACGACGATGCAGACGATCCCGAAGCGCTGCTCGACGACCGGGACACGCCGTCGATCTCTTGGCCCAATTATCATTCCGGCGCCAACGGGGATTATCAACCGGTGCTCAGCCAAGACCCGGTGCATGAACTCCTGCGTACGTCCAGGTCGGCGTCTGGACGCATCGAGTGGTTTCCGGCGCACCCCCATGAAGGCTCGCTGCGCGCTGACGTGCGTGGTGCGACGGTGCTGGCGCAGGGACGTAGCGCGACGACGGGCCGCCGTTTCAACTTGGCAGTGTCACTCGAGGGTGAACGCGGTCCCGATGGCGAGCTGATGGGCCGCGGGCTGGCCGAATCATCGTTCCATCACTTCGCGGACTACAACTGGAATCCCCATCGCGGCGCACCGTCGTTCGTCACGGAGCCGCCCGGGACGCAGGTCACCTCCGATCCGTCTCGACTGGCGGCGTTCAAGGACTATGTCCGCAACGTCGCGACGTGGTTACCTTCATCGCGAGGGGCACGATGAGTGGTTGTTAGGCGAATGCAAAGGACTTGATGGACAACGTGATTGGTGAGGACCCTCGAACCACGTTGTCGTGACATGCCCCTCCGATCCAACCTCAGATGTCCCTACACCACGGCTAAACCCCGTGCGGGCCAGGCGAATCGCATGACGTTGTGTCGCGCGGCGTGCCGAGTTCTCCTACATCATTCGTTACGGCGCTGGTTCGGGAGCACAAGACCCGTCCGGTGGCCCATTCTCAGCGCCGTGGTCAGGGAGCGGGCGGGCAGCTGATACCACCGGCACTTCCGGCGGCCGTTGCACTTGTTGTGCGCCCCGCCTCGCCGCAGATTGGCAGCACCGAACCATGCCAACGTTGTGAAATGTCGTTTGTATACTCTGCGTGCGGGTGCGGGCAGTTGCTCAGTCGCCCGAGTCGGGGACCCAGAGGAAGCGAGTGCTGATGATCGCCGACGAGCGCGACGGCGCGGTGGCCTGGCTGACCTTCGATCGGCCTGAATGCCTCAATGCCTTTACCGCCCAGGGTTATCGCGAGTTCCGCCTCGCTCTGGAGCGCTGCGCCACCGACGATCTGATCCGTGTCGTGGTGGTGACCGGACGCGGGCGCGCGTTCTCGGCGGGGGCGGACCGTTCGCTCCTGGATCCGACGTCAACGACCGCCGAACGTCAGAATGCCAGCGACGAGTTCCTTCGACTGCTGGAGGTTCTTGCCTGCTTCGGTAAGCCGCTCTTCGCCGCGGTGAACGGCTTGGCGGTCGGTTTCGGTGCCACGATGTTGCTGTACTGCGACGTGATCCTGGTCGCCGAGACCGCGCGGCTGCGATTGCCGTTCACCGAGATGGGCATCGTCCCCGAAGCGGGGAGCTCCGCACTCTTGCCGTCGCGGGTGCGTTGGGCGGACGCCATGTGGACGGCCTTGTCGAGTGATTGGATCGACGCGTCCGAAGCGTTACGGATGGGGCTCGCGTGGCGTGTCACACCTGATGCCCACCTCCACGAAGAAGTGGTGAAGGCGGCAGCGAAGGTCGCGGCGTTGGACCCATCAGCGGTGTCCGCGACCAAGCGTTTGATGACCGTCGGACGTGCACATTTTGCGCGATCGGCAATCGCGCGTGAGATGGAGGAAATGCGCGCCCTCACCCGGCCTCACGCGGAAGGTTGAACGCCCTGGGGCGCCTAGGCGCTCGCATACGCGGTGCGCGCTTCATCGCCCCGCCGCTTTCAGCAGGATCTTGCCGCCACGGAGGAGATGCTGCACCGCGTCCTGAATATGCTCGAGGGGATACACGCCCGCCACGGGGACCACGAGGGTGCCGTCGGCCACTAGTGGTGCCGCTTCCCGAATGACGGGCACGACCTTGTCGCGGTAGTCGAAGTCGCCGACGAAGAATCCGCGGACGGTGAGGTGCTTGGCGACCAGCGCCGAGGTGTCTACCCACATGGGTTCATCCCTGGCCCAGGAATAGCCAACCAACATTCCACCGTCGGACAGCAATCCGAGCAGTCGTGCCACCCCTGGACCGCCCACGGAGTCCACTGCCAGCGCCACGCGCGCATCGCCGACCACTGCTCGAACATCGCCGATCGCATCGGGGTCATCGACATGGACCACGTCGGCCCCGGCTGCTGTGAGCTCGGCGAACGTGGCATCGTCACGGGCCAGGTTGATCGTCTTCAGTCCACGAAGTTTGGCTAGCGCGATCAATGACCGTCCCACACCGGAGTTCGCGGCGTTCTGAACCACCCAGTCACCCTGCTGCAGGGGGGTGCATTCACTGAGTATCAGGCCTGCCGTTGGGGGGTTGCTGCCCAGCATCGAGTACTGCTCGATGCTGCCGCCGGCGGGGAGTGCGAACAGGCCGTCGGCCGGCACGACGAGCCGCTCACGCCACGCACCGGAATACAGGGGTAGCACGACCAGATCGCCGACTTGAAGTCCATCGACCTCGTCGCCAGTGGCAAGCACACGGGCGACCCCCTCTGCGCCTGGTATGTGAGCCAGGGGTGGTCGCGCCAGCATGCCGGTGACAACCAGCAGGTCGTGTTTGTTCAACGGCGAGAACTCAACGCTCACCAGAACCTCGTGCGGACCCGGTGGCGGTGGCTCCTCGATGTCGACGACGCGCAGCACGTGCGCGGGGTCGCCGAACTGTTCCATCTGGATGGCGCGCATATCGATTCCTTTCGATTCGAAGGTCAGGCCGCCGTGGGGGACCATCCGACTCCGCTGTGATGTGAAGCGTATGGTCGTGTGGCTGAGATTTCGGCGGTGCGTAAAGGTTTCTACGCGTGGTGTACGCGGGCTTCGATGGCTTTGACGCTATTGCTGAATGCCTTGGCTAGTGAGCGTCTTCCGACGGTGCCGAGCACGCCGGCGACGATCTGTCCCTTGAGGTTCTTTCCTTCTCGAACGATGACGACGTCGATCTCGGTCGTTCCGTCGGGCTGGGGGGTGAGGGTGTAGGTGTGACCAGATGCTCCGCCGAAGAGGTTGGAGTCAGTGGTCGTGAGTACGACGTGCTGCGGATCGGACCAGTCGTAGTTCAGTCGCTCCCACACGCCGCCCGAGCCCTCGGTGACATCGGCCCATTGAGGGCCGAGACCGTGGACCTGGAGGTAGCCGTCGGCGCTGTTCTTGAATAGCTCCGACCTTCCCGGCCCGAAATCGGTGAGTCCGGCGATGAACTGCTCGGGTGTCGCGGTGGTCGTCTGGTGGAAGTGGATGGTGGCCATGAGTATTTCCTCTCAAAGGTGGTTCTCGTCTATGACCGATCCAGCGCCATGCCGTTGCGACGAATTCCGGCGAGCCGGTCGGGAGCCAGGCCCAATCGATGGTGGTATCGGCGGGGACAGCCTTACGATCGATGGGTGGCACAAGAGGCCAGTGCGCTCGGTGAGTACCTCCGCGCCAGGCGCGAACGGCTGCTTCCCGAAGACGTAGGGCTGGCGGCGACCAAGCGGCGACGCGTAGCGGGATTACGCCGCGAGGAGCTGGCAACGCTAGCGGGCATCAGCGCGGCTTACTACCTGCGACTCGAGCAGGGCCGCGCCACCAGCCCATCCCCTCAGGTAGTGGACGCGCTTGCGCGGGCTCTTCGGCTCGACGCCAGATCCACGCAGTATCTTCACGACCTGGCAGCTCCGGCGGGACGCGACCTTCCCGATCCCGAAGTATCGGGGCACGCACTTGCGGAGCTGATCGATCAATTCTTGATGCCGGCCGTCGTGGTCAACAGATATCGCGATGTCTTGGCGGCGAATCCGATAGCGCGGGTGCTGTCACCGGAATTCACGCCAGGAAGAAATATCGTGCGCTGGCGACTACTGGACCCTGCGGCCAAGGATATCTACGTCAATTGGGACGAGGCGACGGCAATCGCCGTCAGTGCGCTGAGGGAACTCAGTGGTCAGTACCCGTCGGACCCCAGGATGCGGGCGTTGATCACCGAACTGTCAGATGCCAGTCCACGTTTCCGCGAGCTATGGGGTTGTGCGGACGTGGGGGACCGCCTGGGAGTCCATCACGTTCGCCATCCCCGAGTCGGCGACCTTCATCTCTACCGTCATCGCCTCGACGCACATTATCCGGGCGGGGATCACATCCTCATCTATCGCGCCGAGATCGGGAGCGACTCTGCCAGGGCACTGGGGGAGCTGCGGTTGCTATGTGATGCCAAGGCGCTCGCGCTTCCCGGACGGAATTCCGAGTCGGCGGCAGTGGACGTCTCGGCTCGAGACAACTGAAAACCAGTCGACTGGGACTACGTCCACGACGCTCCGAAATCCATCCCTGGGATGGCGCGGCGCGCGCCCGTCGGCAAAGGTGGGAGTCAGCAGGTCATACCGCCGCATAGGCACGCTTGCCGACAGCTCGCGGTCTTACCCGTTCCGGCCGAATGGCTCCTGCAGACGGCCGCGGGTTCAATCGTGGGCCAATTGGTGATCCAACTCGGAGCGGATCTCGCCGCGCCGTCGCTGGATGTGTAAAACCAGTTGCCGCGTGAGTTCGTCCCTCCCAAAGAAGCGCGCGGTTTCAAGCGCGGACGG
>JAOPUT010000133.1 GCA_025963385.1 Mycobacterium sp. | reverse complement strand
TCCGGCCGGCCTTGCCCCAGTTGATGTTCGACTGCTCGGCGTTGCCGACCTCGCCGATGGTGGCGCGGCAGCGGACGTCGACGTTGCGGATCTCGCCCGAAGGCATCCGCAGCTGGGCGAACGGTCCGTCCTTGGCCACCAACTGCACGCTGGAGCCGGCCGAGCGGGCGATCTTGGCCCCGCCCCCGGGTCGCAACTCGATCGCGTGGATCGTCGTACCGACCGGAATGTTGCGCATCGGCAGCGAGTTACCCGGCTTGATGTCGGCGGCCGGACCGTTCTCGATCTTGTCGCCCTGCTTCAGGTTGCGCGGCGCGATGATGTAGCGCTTCTCGCCATCGGCATAGTGCAGCAGTGCGATCCGCGAGGTGCGGTTCGGGTCGTACTCGATGTGCGCGACCTTGGCCGGCACGCCGTCCTTGTCGTTACGGGTGAAGTCGATGACACGGTAGGCGCGCTTGTGGCCACCGCCCTGGTGACGGGTGGTGATGCGACCGGTGTTGTTACGACCGCCCTTGCTGTGCAAGGGGCGAACCAGCGACTTCTCCGGCGTCGACCGAGTGACCTCGGCGAAGTCGGACACGCTGGACCCGCGACGACCGGGAGTCGTCGGCTTGTACTTGCGAATAGCCATGTCTGTGTAGTCCTCTAGCTTTCCGGTGGCTTCCCCGGCGGTTAGGCCGGTGCTCCGAACAGGTCGATCGGCTTGCTGCCCGCGGCCAGGGTCACGATGGCGCGCTTGGTGCCCTTGCGCTGTCCGTAACCGCTGCGGGTGCGCTTGCGCTTGCCCTGACGGTTGAGCGTGTTCACCGAATCGACCTTGACGCTGAAGATCTTCTCGATCGCAATCTTGATCTGCGTCTTGTTCGAATCCGGATGCACCACGAACGTGTAGGTGTTCTCCTCGATCAGCCCGTAGGACTTCTCGGAGATCACCGGCGCCAGGATGATGTCGCGGGGGTCAGTGACGGTAGCCATCTACGCCGTTACCTCTTCCTTGTCGGCGGTGTTCGCCTCGATGAAGGCGTTCAGGGCCTCCACGCTGAACACCAGGTCATCGGCGTCGAGCACGTCGTAGGTGTTGAGCTGATCCGGTGAGATCACCCGAACACCAGGCAGATTGCGGACGCTCTTGGCGCCGACCTCGTCGCTGCGGCCGATGACGACCAGCACCTTGCGGCGCCCGGTCAGCGTCTCGAGGAACGCCTTGACGGCCTTCGTGGACGGCGTCTGACCGCTGATCAGCTCGGTGACCGCGAAGATGCGGTCATTGCGGGCCCGATCGGACAGCGCGCTGCGCAGGGCGGCACGGATCATCTTCTTGGGGGTGCGCTCGCTGTAGTCACGCGGCTTCGGGCCGTGCACGATGCCGCCGCCGGTGAACTGCGGTGCACGCGTCGAACCCTGACGGGCGCGGCCGGTGCCCTTCTGGCGGTACGGCTTCTTGCCGCCACCGGAGACCTCGGCGCGCGTCTTGGTCGAGTGCGTGCCCTGGCGTTTGGCGGCCAGCTGGGCCGTCACCACCTGGTGCATCAGCGCGATGTTGGGCTCGACGTCGAACAGCTCGGCGGGGAGCTCGACACTGCCGTCCGTCTTGCCATCGGGCGTTACAACATCAATCTTCTTGAGAGCCATTACTTCTCACCTCGTTTGATCGCAGTGCGGACTACGACGAGCCCGCCGTTGCGGCCAGGAATGGCGCCCTTGATCAGCAGCACACCGTTCTCGGCGTCGACTTTGTGCACCTTCAGGTTCTGCGTCGTGATCCTGTCGCTACCCATCCGGCCGGACATGCGCGTGCCCTTGAAGACACGGCCCGGGGTGGCGCAGCCACCGATCGAGCCCGGCCGACGGTGCACGGCCTGTGCGCCGTGGGCGGCGCCCTGCCCCTTGAAGCCGTGACGCTTCATGGTGCCTGCGAAGCCCTTGCCCTTGCTGGTGCCGGTCACGTCGACGTAGCTTCCGTCGGCGAAGATCTCGGCGGTCAGCTCCTGGCCGACCTCGTAATCGGCGACAGCCGACTCGTCTTCGAGCCGGAGCTCGGCCAGGTGCCTGCGGGGGTTGACCCCCGCCGCGGCGAACTGACCGGTGACCGGCTTGTTGACCTTGCGCGGGCTGATCTCGCCATAGGCGAGCTGCACGGCGCTGTAGCCGTCGCGCTCGGTGGTGCGGATACGGGTCACCACGTTGGGACCGGCCTTGACGACCGTAACTGGGACGACCTTGTTGTTCTCGTCGAACACCTGCGTCATGCCCAGCTTGGTGACCAGAATGCCTTTTCTAGCCATGAATCTCTGGTCTCCTACTGGATGTTGACGTCGACGCTCGCCGGCAGATCGATGCGCATGAGAGCGTCAACGGTCTTCGGCGTCGGGTCGAGGATGTCGATCAGGCGCTTGTGTGTGCGCATCTCGAAGTGCTCCCGCGAGTGCTTGTACTTGTGCGGGGACCGGATGACGCAATAGATGTTCTTCTCGGTCGGCAGCGGCACCGGGCCAACGACGCTCGCGCCCGTACGGGTGACCGTCTCAACGATCTTGCGCGCCGAGGCATCGATTGCCTCGTGGTCGTAGGCCTTCAGCCTGATGCGGATCTTTTGTCCCGCCACGCTCGTCCTACCTCACTCTTAACGGGCCCATGATTGGGCCATGTCTACGTGCGTTCCGCACCGAAGTGCATCCCGCTGGCTATGCCGCCGCTGTTTACCTGTCTGTGGTCCACCGACCCCCGCGCTCGGGTGTGTCGCCCTTGCGCACGCTCGTCTGCGACGAAAATTCCGCCACACTCGAGGTTGGGACCGGATGCGCCGGTTAAGGCGCTGGTCGTATGCCCGGACAGGTGTGAACCCGGCTCAAGGCAACCCGAACAGTATGCCTCAGATCCCCGCGTGCTCCAAATTCCTGGTCGACGCCGGAAAAAGGTTTCCTTACTCCAGAGTAAGGTAGCCCCCCGTGCCTCCTTCGACGACGTCTCCCACGACCACGTATCGGATGTGGAAACGGCTCGCTGGACGCCCCGGCGGCAGTCGGCTGTTCTCCGCGGCCGCCATGGCCAGGGTGCCCTACTTCGCTTCGGTGCTGCCTCACGTCGTGCGGATGGAACCCGGCTTCGCCGAGGTCACGGTGCCCAAGTGGTTCTTCGTGCACAACCATCTCGCCACGGTGCACGCCATCGCGTCCTGCAATGCCGCCGAGATGGCGATGGGAATGCTGATGGAGGCGACGGTACCGACCACGCACCGGTGGATCCCGAAGGGCATGACGGTGGAGTACCTCCAGAAGGCGTCCACATCATTGCGGGCTACCGCCAGGATCGAGCCACCGGACTTTCGGGCCATCACCGACGGCACCGAACTCGTCGTACCCGTGAGCGTCGTGGACAGGTCCGGCGTCGAGGTGGTTCACGCCGACATCACCACCTGGGTGACGCCGGCCTAGGCCCCGCGCCCGGCGCGGAAATGCGTGCACGAGTCGACGAGCGCGAGCCGGGCCGCCTTGATCGCCGGATGGGCGTCGGTGCCGCGACGGCAGGCCAGATGCGTCCGTCGGCGGATGGGCAGCGGCGTCAGCACGACAGCTGCCGGGGGCGCGGGGGCACCCAGCTCGGGAACGAGTGCAACGCCCTGGCCCGCTGCCACCAGGGCGAGCACGGCGCCGAAGTCGTCGGCGTGGTGCCGGATGTCAGGGATGAAACCGGCGGCCTCGCACGCCCTGACGGTCAGCATGTGGCACAGGGTGTCCGGCGTACCCGCGATCCAGCGCGCATCACGTCGCGCGCGCAGGGGCCTGCCGTCCAAGGCCGCAAGGTAGACGGTCTCCTCCAGCAGCGGCTCGGTCTGCAGCGCCGGGTCGGCGACCAGGGGCACGTGGTCGTACTCCTGGACGAGCGCCACGTCGAGGGTCTCCTCGCGGAGTGCATCGGGGACCGACGCCGGATCCAGTTCGGCGACAAGCAGATCCAGCCCCGGATGTGCACTGCTCAACGCGACGAGGGCGGGAGTCAGGATCGTCGGGATCGCCGTGGGGAACACCCCGATGCGCAGGCTTCCGCTGAGCACCCCCTCGCTGGAGGCGAGTTCGGCGGCCGCCTCCTCCAAGATGGCGAGGATCGACTCAGTGCGCGCGACGAGGACGACCGCGGCCCTGGTCAACGTGACTCGCCGACCGGTCCGTTCGAGCAATGCCACCCCCGTCTCCCGTTCGAGAGCGGTGAGCTGCTGCGAGATCGCCGACGGCGTGTAGGCAAGGGCCTCGGCGACGGCGGCGATCGTGCCCCGCCGGGCCAACTCGCGCAGGAGGCGGAGCTTGCGCACGTCGAGCATAAGCACAACTTACGCCGAACCCCGGAAATATGAACTAGACCTGAGTCTTCTGTCGGGTGATCGTGGAGCCATGTCGCTCTCGGGTTTGTTCGTCCCCCTCATCACGCCCTTTACCGCCACGGGCGAGATCGCCACGGAGGCACTGCAGAAGCTGGCCACAGGCGTTCTCGACGACGGCGCCGCTGGCCTCGTCGCGCTCGGCACGACCGCCGAGTCGGCGACCCTGACCACCGACGAGCGGCGGACGGTCGTCGACGTCTGCGCCGAGGCGGCCACGGAGCGCGGGGCACCCCTCATCGTCGGCACCGGATCGAACTCGACCGTCGGCTCGATCGACATGCTCGCCGAGCTCGGTCCGCGCGCCACCGCGGCGCTGGCGGTCGTGCCGTACTACACCCGGCCCTCGGAGGACGGAATCGTCGAGCACTTCCGCCGTCTTGCCGCCGAGAGCCCGGTGCCGCTCGTCGTCTACAACATCCCGTACCGCACCGGCACGACGCTGAGCGCGGGGACCCTGAGCCGGCTGGCCCGGATACCGAACGTCGTCGGGTTCAAACACTCGGTGGGCGGGATCGACAACGCCACGGTGTCGTTCATGAGCGAGGGTACCGCCGACTTCTCCGTGCTCGCCGGCGACGACCTATACGCCGGACCGCTGGTGGCGCTTGGCGCGAGCGGGGCGATCCTAGCCAGCGCCAACGTCGCGCCCAGTGATTACTCGGATCTGATCGCCGCGTGGCGGGACGGTCCGGTGGATCACGCGCGCGAACGGCACGACCGATTGGTGCCGCTGACGCACGCACTGTTCGCCGAGCCCAATCCCGTAGTGATCAAAGCGGTTCTGGCGGCCCTGGGTCGGATTCCCAC
>JAOPUT010000128.1 GCA_025963385.1 Mycobacterium sp. | reverse complement strand
CCAGCACACTAGGTCTATCGCCTCTTGGGGGGGTCGAGCCCTTCGGCTCGGATTGCTTCGCGTTCATCGTCGTCCATGTGTAGTTGGACGGCTGGGAGGCGTCGTTGGTTCCGTACGAAGTCGAGTGTCCGGCACTGATCAGAACGCAAAACCGCATGTCGCGATTGCGTCCATCACCAAAGTAGCGCGAACGAACGTCCGCGTTTGCCCATATAATTCAGATGACACGAAGAGGGGCGCGATGGCGCTAATGAATACCGACTCTGCCGTCCTGTCCAAGGAGGCCAGCAGCTTCGAGAGGATCGCGTCGGAACTCAAAGGCGTCATCGCTCAGGTCGAGTCCACAGCGGGTGCGCTGTCGGGCCAATGGCGCGGGCAAGCTGCCACAGCTGCACAGGCTGCAATTCAACGGTTTCACGAGGCCGCAACCCGACAGGTCCAAGCGCTCAACGACATCTCCAACAGCGTCCACACTGCGGCTGCGCAATATGCGTCGACCGACGAGGAACAAGGTCATTCGCTTTCGACGGCGATGGGCAGCTCCCTCGGCGGGCCGGTGTCCGCCGATTCAGCAGGTCCGTCAGTGGCTCCGCAAGCCGTCGCGGCACCGCAAGCGACACAAGCGCTCAGCGGGGCCGGCGCACCGGTCATGCAAGCCGCGTCCCTAGGCGGCGGCTCCGGTAGTACCCCCACGATTCAAGCTGCATCTTTCAGTCCGACGGGCTTCAAGCAGGACACTCCGACCCCGATGCCAGCGCCGCCACCGGCTCCGCAAACGGGAGAGCCGATCAAGGTGCCCCAGCGCCCGTACCCGCCCACGGTCATCAACACCAACGCGACCCCCGGGGCCGCCGAGGCGTCAGGTACCGGGACGTCGAGCGGGGGTGTCGCACCGCCCAAGTGCGACGCTGGCGATTTGATCCAGCACGGGCTGGAGGTGGTGGGCGGCAGTCTAGCGGCGGGGGCGGCAGTGCCCGCGGAGATTCCGTCCATGGGAAGCTCGACGGCGATTCTCATCGGCGGCGCGGCAGGCGTCACTGCCGGTGTAAATGGTTTCAAGGATTGCGCGCAGTGACGAACTGGGTTCTGCTGTCCGCGGGAGCGTTGCTAGCCGGACTTGTGATCGGCCGTAGCCTCCTCACGCTTGTGAAGCGCCGCGCGAGCTCGCCGGAGCAGCGAGTTCGCCGAGTCAGCGACTTCCACGGCTGGGTGCTGCTGGGGCTTGGCGCCTGTATGACGCTTGCCGCTGTGATCGGCAAACAAGCCTGGTATCTGGACGTTGTTGTCGCGGCGTTCTGCGTCCCGGTTGGGATTGCCATCTTGATCAACAACAAGAGGTCTCGCGTCGATCGGTGACGGCGGTCCTCCATTGCCCGCCTTGGGTTTCAGACCCAAGCTGAGCCAACTTGTTCACCACGACCGAGCCGTCGAGCCCGGCGTTGGTGGCGATCCAGTACAGCGGCGAGGAAAGCGCGTCGGCGAACACGTCGACACCGATCGCCTCGTCACCCTTGAGCGATTCCTTCAGCGCCTTGAGCACCGCGCCGGCCTGCAGAGCCGAACCGCCACCGGTGACACGGTAAGGATCCGCCGTCGCGCCGGTGAGAATCAGCACGACCGACTGGGCGGCGACCCGTGGTTCGACGTCTGAAGAATGAACGCCGTTCGTTGTTCATGCGCCGTTATACCCAGCCTCAGCCGCCCGCGGGAATATCACCCAAGACGCCTGAACAGATACGAGGTAAGCGATGACTGACCCATCGAACGTGCCGGTCGCTGTCACACGTGGCCGAAGCAGCAATCGGCGCCCATGCAAGCGGGAAGGTTGTCCTCGTCCGGGAAGGAGCGACGACTACTGCTGCCGGATCTGTCGTGACCTCGACACCGAGTTCGACCGACTCCACGAGCTCTATGACAGCGCAGGTGATCCGTCGCTGTCACGCGAAGCGTGGCTAGCGCTGTCCAGCGTCTCGGATCAATGGACCGAATTCGTCAAAGCGAGATTCGCGCTTCACCAACACATCCGGGAAGCCGGCCTACCGCTGCCCCAGCTTTCTCGGGGTGGGCCGACCTAGACGTCGATGAGATCGCCCCACGCGAGGTGGGCGACCGCAAGCGCGTCGCGATCCGAATCCGTCTCATCAGACGTCTCGGTCGCCATCGTCACCAAGGCGGAGGCGACGGCAGACACCGACACCGAGTGCTTGTGGGCGACCGTAACCAATTCATCGAAAGCGGCCTCGGTCGTGCACCGACGAAGCCCGATCAGAATTCCTTGGGCGAGGTCGAGTGATCGCCGCGCTTGCAACGTCGGGTCCCTACCAAGACCCGCCCTGTAGCGGACTACCAGTCGATCGGACATCACATCAGCTTGTATCTCCGACACCGGACCGATCAAGCGAACATTGCGTGTCAATACGACTTCCGTCGATGTTGCACTGCCAGGTTTACTGGCGGATCGTGGTGTCATGGCGTGGACGCCGCTTTTGGCTACGGCAGCGCTGGTTGTGGGTGGCGCCGTCGTCTCCGCTCTGACTGGTGCGCCGATGGCGGCCGCTAGTGGTGCCGATGCGGCCATCGCCGATCTGCAGGCCCAGGGCTACCTCGTTCAGATCAACTGGGTCAATGGCGCCACCAAGTCCTTGGCGCAGTGCACCGTGACTGGTGTCAACAACCCCTCCAGCGCGCCGCCCAAGCCCGGTGACAACGTGTACGTCGATGTCAGGTGCCCCAACCACGAAGACGACTACGGCGACGTCGGCCTCGGAATTGGCATTGGCATTGGCTGACGGCGTCCGGGACTGACTGAGCACTCGCAGACCCCGGAATGCGAAACACCCCCGGCCCATCGGACCGAGGGTGCTTTCGTACCGACTACCTAGTGCGCGAGGCCGTGGTTGCCATGGCCAGCGTCGGCGGCCTCGTCGATCGTCTTGTCCACGATTGAGGTCGAGGTGGCAGGAGACCTGCATCAAAAGTTCAGGCCCGAGAACATGATCCGACCCGGGTCATACTTCTGCCGTGTGGCGGCCAACCGGGAGAGGTTGGTGCCGAAATACCGCGACGCAGGTTGGTTCGCCTCGAGATAGTTCACATATCCGCCGACCGAATACGGCGCCACCGCTTGGTGTGCAGTGTTGAGCCACTGGGTGGCCCCCGCGGGAGAGCCGGCGGTTTCCACATACCACTGCACCAAAGCGGACTGCTGCCGCCACGGAAAGGCGGTGGCCCCTGGCGCCACGGTGGCGAGCGCGCCGTCGAGCGCATGCATGATCACCAACGGACGACCGGCCCCATTGGGGAAGGCGTCGAACGCCGCGGCGATCCCCTGGGCGGTGGCCGGTGTGATCGACGGGAAAACGTCGGATCCGCCGACATAGCCGAGCGGCGACGGGTTGAGGTTGTTGACGGCCAGGAACTTCACCAGGTCCAAGTAATTGAACGTGTGGTTCTCCACCTGCATCGCTTGCAGTCCCACCGCTTTGACGACGGCGCCCGCGACGCTGTCACCGGACCCGGCCGGGCAGGTCGCAAGAATGCGACAGTGCGCGCCCTGCGGGTCGGTGATGGTGTCGGCCAATGCCCAGTTGTTGCGATCGGCGGTACGCAGCCAGTTCTGCCACCCGACCAGAACCTGCGCGAAAGACTGCAGCGGGAAATTGAGGCTCACGACATCCACGTCGCTGGTGGGGAAGGTGGCGAAGGTCAGAGCGGTCGTTACCCCGAAGTTACCGCCACCCCCGCCCTGCAACGCCCAGTAGAGATCGGCGTGCTCGTTGGCCGACGCGGTGACCGCCGCGCCACCGGGCAGCACTACCGTCGCCGACACCAATTGATCAGACATCAGGCCCGCGTGCCGCGATTGGGCGCCCAACCCGCCACCCAAGGCGTGCCCGGCCGCACCCACTGTCGGGCAGGTACCTGTCGGGATTCCCCTGCTGGCTCCCGCGAGCACCTGGTGGATCGCATACAGACCGGTCGCTGGCGTCACCGTGACATGCCCGGTGGCGGCGTCGTAGTTGATGTCGCCGGGCAGCTCCCGAAGATCCAGGACCATGGTCCCGGTCGCCGTCGACGCACCCACATAAGAGTGCCCACCGCCGCGCGGAGCGACCTTGAGGTTATGGGCAGCAGCGAATTCCATCGCCTTTTGCACGTCCACTGCCGATGCCGGGATGACGATCCCCGCCGGCGCCAGCTCGTTGAAGTTGGTGTTGAAAACCATCTTGGCCGAAGCGAATTGCCCGCCGCTGTCCGGCAGAATCACTCGCCCCCCGATAGCGGCAGAGAGGTCGCCCCAGCCGGAGGTTCTCGGATCGGCACTTGCCCGGTTTGATCCGAAAACCGCTCCGGCGGCCAACGCCCCGACGGCGCCCCGCAGAAACGCCTGACGCGAGACCCCACGCGGCGACTCCCGCGCTACCGTCATGTCCGCATTGTGGGCTACGCGGCGTCAAAAACCGCTCCGCCGCACGAGGTGTCGCGATAACACTCCGATTACCAATTTGCCGATAGGGACATATCAGCCAGCACGCTAACGCCTAAAGCGGAAGCCGAGGACCTCGGCATGATGCCTCACTCAGCAGTTGAACGCCAGCGGCCCTGCGGCCCGATGGCAGGAGGTGTTCGAGGCTCTGGGAGAGAACGGCATACGGGCATGGAGAGGCTCGATCTGCGATCGGCCCGATCCACATGATCGTTCGCGACTCCGTGCAGATCGGCCCGTGTGCGACACTCCCGCCAGAGCCGGAAACACCCCCGACCGAGGTGGCCGAGGGTGTCCCTGAACTGCAGATCTAGCTAGTGCGAGTGGCCGTGGCCATGGCCATGGCCGACGTCGGCGGCCTCCTCGGCCGGCTTGTCCACGATCGCGGTCTCGGTGGACAGCACCATGCGTGCCACCGAAGCAGCATTGAGCACGGCGGACCGGGTGACCTTGACGGGGTCGACGATGCCGTCGGCGAGCAGATCGCCATAGGTCAACGTCGCCGCGTTGAAGCCCTGGCCGGCAGGCAGCTGAGCCACCTTGTTCACCACGACCGAGCCGTCGAGCCCGGCGTTGGTGGCGATCCAGTACAGCGGCGAGGAAAGCGCGGCGGCGAACACGTCGACACCGACCGCCTCGTCGCCCTTCAGCGACTCCTTCAGCGCCTTGAGCACCGCGCCGGCCTGCAGCAAGGCCGCACCGCCACCGGTGACGATGCCCTCTTCGACGGCCGCCTTGGCCGCCGAAACGGCGTCCTCGACTGCTTCCTTGCGCTTCTTGAGATCCGTCTCGGTGGCCGCGCCGACCTTGATGACGGCCACGCCACCGGACAGCTTGGCCAACCGCTCCTCGAGCTTTTCGCGATCCCAGTCGGAATCGCTGGCCTCGATCTCGGCCCGCAGCTGTGCCTTCCGTCCGTCGATGGCGTCCTGGGTGCCGCCACCGTCGACGAGCACGGTGCTGTCCTTGCTGACCACGACGCGACGGGCGGAGCCCAGCACGTCGAGCTCGATGTCACGGAGCACCAACCCGACGTCGGGGTTGACGACCTGGCCGCCCGTGACGACCGCGAGGTCGTCGAGGAAGGCCTTGCGCCGGTCACCGAAGAACGGCGCCTTGACCGCTACGGCCTTGAGCGTCTTGCGAATCGCGTTGACCACCAGTGTCGAAAGTGCTTCACCCTCAACGTCTTCGGCGATGATCAGCAGCGGCTTGCAGGACTGGGCTACCTTCTCCAGCAGCTGCTGCAGGTCGGGCAGCGAGCTGAACTTCTATCGATGCAGCAACACCAGCGCGTCTTCGAGCACCGCTTCCTGGGCGTCGAAATCGGTGATGAAGTACGCGGAGACGAAGCCCTTGTCGAAGCCGACCCCCTCGGTGATCTCCAGTTCGGTGTTCAGCGTCGAGGACTCCTCGACGGTGACGACGCCGTCATGACCCACCTTGGTCATCGCTTCGCCGACCAGCTCGCCGATCTCGGCGTCGCGCGAGGACACCGTGGCGACCTGGGCGATCGAGGTCTTGTCGCTCACCGACGTCGCAGCGGCCAGCAGAGCCTCCGAAACGGCATCGGCAGCCTTGCTGATGCCTATACCGAGTGCGATGGAGTTGGCGCCTGCCGCGACATTGCGCAGCCCGGCCTTGATGATTGCCTGTGCCAGCACCGTCGCAGTGGTGGTGCCGTCGCCTGCTACGTCGTTGGTCTTGGTCGCCACGGACTTGACCAGCTGGGCACCCAAGTTCTCGAACGGGTCTTCCAGGTCGATCTCGCGAGCGATGGTGACACCGTCATTGGTCACCACCGGGCCGCCGTACGCCTTGGCCAGCACCACGTGGCGGCCGCGCGGCCCCAGCGTTACCCGCACGGCGTCGGCAAGCTTGTCGACCCCGGCTTCCATTGCCCGGCGCGCAGTTTCGTTGTATTCGATCTGCTTGCTCATAGATAGGCTTTCTCTTCAAAAGATCATGGATGAAACGAGCGCCGCCCCGGAAATCACCCGTCGAAACGGGGATCTCCGGGGCGGAACACGAGTACTTACTTGTTGACGACGGCCAGCACGTCGCGAGCAGAGAGGATCAGGTACTCCTCGCCTTCGTACTTGATCTCGGTGCCGCCGTACTTGCTGTAGATGACGGTGTCACCTTCAGCGACGTCCAGGGGGATGCGCTTTTCGCCATCCTCGTCCCAGCGGCCGGGGCCAACTGCGACGACGGTGCCTTCCTGCGGCTTCTCCTTGGCGGTGTCGGGGATGACTAGACCGGATGCGGTCGTCGTCTCGGCCTCATTGGCCTGAACGAGGATCTTGTCCTCGAGTGGCTTGATGTTCACGGCCACGATGGAGCCCTCCACTTAGTTCGGGTGCGGCCCGGAGTTGGTTCCCCGGACCTGCGAGTTCATTACCAGGTGTTCGGCATGCGTCCGTGCCGTCGCGCCGTCGTCGCGGGTGCCGGAGCGGGGGTTGGCCGCCTGCCACCTAGCACTCTATACACGCGAGTGCTAGCGCTCAAGGGTGGGTATGTGCCGATTTCGTCCGAGCCGCTACGCCGTCGTCGAGATCGACGTCACGCGGTGGCCGGACCGTTGGCGCGTCGACGCCCGCATCATGCGACCTGCCCCTTGATGACCGGAAGGCCCGGATCCGTGGCCGCCTCCAGCGGTGACGGCGGCGCGCCGGCGGCAATGAGATGGGCAGCGAACGACGCGATCATCGCGCCGTTGTCCGTGCAGAGCCGCGGACGAGGCACTCGAAGTGTCAAACCGGCTGCCACACAACGCTCTTCGGCAAGTTCGCGCAGACGGGAGTTGGCCGCAACACCGCCCGCGATCAACAGCGTCGACACGCCGAGGGTGTCGGCGGCCCGCACGGCCTTCATGGTGAGCACGTCCGCCACCGCCTCTTGGAAGCCCGCCGCGACGTCGGCGGTCGGGGCATCGGGATGGGACTCCACGTACCTCGCGACGGCCGTCTTGAGCCCCGAGAAACTGAACGCATACGGGTCGTCGCGGGGTCCGGTCATCCCGCGCGGGAACACGATCGCGTCGCGGTCCCCGGTGCGGGCCAGTTCGTCGAGCACCCTGCCGCCGGGATAACCCAGACCGAGCAGCCGGGCGATCTTGTCGTATGCCTCGCCTGCCGCGTCGTCGACGGTGCTGCCGAGTTCCTCGATCGGCTGGCCCAGCGACCGCACGTGCAGCAGATTGGTGTGCCCGCCGGACACCAGCAGGCCGACGCTCTCGGGCAGCGGACCGTGGTCGAGGACGTCGGCGGCGAGGTGACCACCGAGGTGATTGACGGCGTAGAACGGCACCCCCCACGCGGCCGAATACGCCTTCGCCGCCGCGACTCCCACCAAGAGCGCCCCTGCGAGACCGGGTCCGATCGTGGCCGCGACCACGTCCGGCTTGCCGACGCCCGCCGCCGCGAGTGCCCGCCGCATGGTGGGACCGAGGGCCTCGAGGTGCGCGCGCGACGCGATCTCGGGCACGACGCCTCCGAACCGCGCGTGTTCGTCGACGCTGGAGGCGACCTCGTCCGCCAGCAGCGTCACGGTGCCGTCGTCATCCAGCCGGCAGATCCCGACTCCGGTTTCATCACAGGAGCTCTCGATGGCCAGGACGATCATGGGGACTCCCTCCGCATCGTGTAGGCATCGGCGCCGCTGACCCGGTAGTACCTCTTGCGCACCCCCACGACCGTGAACCCGACGCTCTCGTACAGACCGATGGCGGCCGCGTTGTCGGTGCGCACCTCGAGGAAGACCGTGCCGCCGTCGGCGATCTGCAGTAGATGCTCGAGCAGTGCGCGGCCGAGGCCCTGACCCTGGAAGCGCTTGTCGACGCCGATGGTGTGAACCTCGTACTCGTACGGCGGTTTCCGACCCAGGCGACTGACGCCCGCGTACCCGACGAGCTCACCGTCGAGTCGCGCCGCGACGTAGTGGTTGTGCGCGGACTCCAGCTCGCGGATGAACGCGACGGCGGGCCATGGGTCGTCGCCGGGAAACAGCTCGCCCTCCAACTCGGCGCAGCGGTCGGCGTCGCCGACGGCGAGAGCTCCGTACTCGACGGTCATGATTTCACCGGCTGGGGCTTGGCGTCGGGGCGCCGCAGGTACAGCGGGATCAGCGGTTCCGGCGCCACGTCCCAGTCCACGACGCGGACCAGTCCCGACGCCGTCGGCTGCACGGGCGCCAACCGCGGAAGATCGAAGAGTGCTGCGTGCTCCAGTGATCCGGCGACGGCTGATGCGCCTGCGGGGACGTCGGCGGGCGCGTTCACCGCAGGCCCCTCGGTGCGGACACCGTCGCGGTAACGCGCCCAGTAGACCTCGCGTCGACGGGCATCGGTCACCACCAGGACCTCGCCCGCGGTGTCGACACCGATCGCGTCGAGACTGCACACGCCGAACACCGGGATGCCGAGGGCGTGGCCGTACGCAGCGGCGGTCGCCATCCCGACACGCAGACCCGTGAACGGGCCTGGGCCGCAACCGACGACGACGGCGCCGAGATCGGCCATGCCGATACCCGCATCGGCCAAGGCCCCCAACACGTTCGGCGTGAGCTGCTCGGCGTGCGCACGGGCGTCGACGGTAACCCGCTCACCGAGGACGTCGACTCCCGCAGGGCCGCGGCGCACCACCCCCGCGGTGACGGCCGGGGTGGCCGTGTCGATCGCGAGGACGTTCATCGGTCAACCCCGTCGTTCCGCTCGCCCCGCAGGTGCCACTGCCAGGTCGCAATCCGGACGTCGGTGTCTCGTCCCCGCTCGAGCATGATGTCGAGGTGGCGGTCGGACAGCCGTTCCGCCAGACCCTCGCCCCATTCGACGACCACCACCGCGTCGTCGAGATCGGTGTCGAGGTCGAGGGAGTCGAGTTCGGCGAGCAGGTCGGCACCCGCATGGTCGAGCAGCCGGTAGACGTCGACGTGCACCATGGCGGGCTTCCCCGCCACCGCCGCAGGGTGCACGCGGGCCAGCACGAAGGTCGGCGAGGTCACCGCCCCCGAGACGTTCATCGCCTTGGCGATCCCCTTGGCCAGCACCGTCTTTCCCGCGCCAAGCGGTCCGGAGAGCACGACGACGTCACCGGCCCTGAGGTCTGCGCCCAATCGGGCACCGAGGGCGAGCGTGTCCTCCGCGGTCGGCAGTTCGGCCGTTCCCTCCAGCACGTCAGCCATGATTGCGTGCCCGTTCCCGGAGCCGACGGGTGATCGCGACGAGCTTCGACGGTGTCGCCCGCTCGACGAGCCGCACCAGGGCGTCGTCGACGATCTCGGGTTGCTCGAGCTGGACGAGATGCCCTGCGCCGCCGCCGATGACGAGCTCGGACTTCGGCAGCTCCGCCGCCATCGATTCGGAGTATTCCATGGGCGTGAGCAGGTCGTGGTCGCCGCACACGATCAGGGTCGGCACCTTGGCGAGAGTGGCAAGGCCGTCGGTCTCGTCGTGCACCTCCAAGGCGTGCAGGAATCCGACGAGGGTGGCCATGGGGGTGTCGTGCATCATCCTCTCCGAGAACGCCACGACGCTGCGGCTGATCTTCTCGTCGCCGTACGACGCCGCGCGCAGCACCGGACCGATCACCGAACTGGCCGCGCCACGGGTGCGGTGAACGGTCTTCGGTGCGTAACGCACCGCCAGCCGCGCCGCCTCCAGGACGGGGTTCTTCAGGACCTCCCCCAGTGGTGATCGCGAAACTCCTTCGGCAGCAGAGGAAATCAACGCCGCACCGACGACTCGGGTGGGATACCGCTGCGGAAACTGCCGCGCGTGGGCCAGTACGGTCATGCCGCCCATCGAGTGCCCGACGAGGACCACCGGTCCCCGCGGAGCCATCACCGACAGGATGGTCTCGAGGTCCTGTCCCAGCTGGGGAACGTTGTACGACGCCGGCGGCGCCTCCTCGGACTGACCGTGCCCACGCTGGTCGTAGAACACCATGCGGACCTGTGAGCCCCACTGCTCGGTCAACCGCGCCCGCTGAAAGTAGAAGGCCCCCATGCGCAGACAGAAGCCGTGGGCGAAGACGACGGTCAACGGTGCGTCCTCCGGGCCCACCTCCTTGACCGACAGCGATACGCCGTCGGGGGTCGTCACGACGCACCCACGGTCGGCGTCGAGCAGTTCGAAGTCCTCGTCCCGGTGAGGGTCGACGTCGGCGACCCGTCGCGTCAGGGAGCGGGCCACGGTAGTCCCCGCGAGCCCGCCGACGGCGGATATCCCAGCGGCGCCCGCCAGCCAGCGGCCTCTGCGCTTGCGGCGGTGCGTGACGTCATACTTGGCGTCGCTCAACGGCTTCCGCCCGTTCCGCCAACGTACAGGCGTTCGACCCGACCGCGTGGGCTGGTGACGACCTCGTAGTTGATGGTCCCGAGCAGCTCGGCCCAGTCCAGCGCAGTGAGCTCGCCGCCGTCGCCGGGGCCGAAGAGGATCGCGTCGTCCCCCTCCCGGACGTCGACGGGACCGGGACCCAGGTCGACTACGAACTGGTCCATGCAGATGCGGCCGACGTTGGGCCTGCGCCGCCCGTTGATCAGCACGGAGATGCGGTTGCTCAGACCGCGGAAGACGCCGTCGGCGTACCCGAGCGGGATCAGCGCCACCGTGGTGTCGGTCTCGGCGATCCACGTATGGCCGTAGGAGACTCCGTCGCCCGCCTTGAGCGAACGGACGAGTGTCACGGGCGCTTTCAGCGTCATCGCCGGCCTCAGGCCCATGTCGCCGTTGGCCGGGATCGGCGTCTGCCCGTACACCGCGATGCCGGGCCGAACCATGTCGAACGCGAGGTCCGGTCGCGTCATCGCGGCGGGAGAGTTGCACAGGTGCGCAACCTCGAACTCGACGCCGGCCTCGTGTGCCTGCGCCCGCATCTCCGTAAACCTCTGCGCCTGTTGATCATTGACCGGGCTCGTCGGATCATCGCCGCACGCCAGGTGCGACATGAGGCCGCGCAGCCGGATCGTCTCGTCGGAGGCGGCTCGGCGCAACGCCGCCAGAAGCTCCGGGTATTCGGCAGCGCCGACACCGTTACGGCGCAGTCCGCTGTCGACCTTCACCGTGACAGTGGCCGACCGGCCCGTGCGCCCCACCGCGTCGACCACCTCGGCGAGCTGGCGCGTCGAGGACACCCCGAGTTGGACGTCGGCCTGCAGCGCGGGGGCGAAATCGGTGCCGGGGGCGTGCAGCCAGCACAGCACCGGCGCCGTCACACCGTCGCGTCGCAGTGCCAGCGCCTCCTCGAGCGTCGCGACGCCGAGTTCGGAGGCACCTGCCGCGATGGCGGCCTCGCCGACGCGGGAGGCGCCGTGCCCGTAGCCGTCGGCCTTGACGACGGCCATCACCCCGGCCGATCCGGCACGCTCTCGCAGCAGCCGCACGTTGTGCTCGATGGCGTCGAGATCCACCACCACCTTCGCGGCGGCGGTCGTTGTCGGCAGCTGGGTCGTATGCATGGTCATGTCACCGTCGTCGATTGTCCCAGAGACTGGCAAACCGGGCCGGTGCGCCTAGTGCGCGAAGGGCCGCACCGTGTCGAAGAGACCGTCCGGCTTGAGCTCGTCGAGGCTCTTCAGCACGGTGATGACGTCGTCCTTCAGTGCCCTGGCCAGGTCGGCGGAGAAGCCCTCGCGGACCACGATGCGCAGCACGGTGACGTTGGTCGCATTGTCGGGCATCGTGTACGC
>JAOPUT010000124.1 GCA_025963385.1 Mycobacterium sp. | reverse complement strand
CCTGGTAATGAACTCGCAGGTCCGGGGAACCAACTCCGGGCCGCACCCGAACTAAGTGGAGGGCTCCATCGTGGCCGTGAACATCAAGCCACTCGAGG
Source organism: Mycobacterium sp. (assembly GCA_025963385.1). GTDB lineage: Bacteria > Actinomycetota > Actinomycetes > Mycobacteriales > Mycobacteriaceae > Mycobacterium. Next base: position 4,942 of record JAOPUT010000124.1, on the reverse strand, counting down.
ACAAGATCCTCGTTCAGGCCAATGAGGCGGAGACTACGACCGCTTCCGGTCTGGTCATCCCCGACACCGCCAAGGAGAAGCCGCAGGAAGGCACCGTCGTCGCAGTTGGCCCCGGCCGCTGGGACGAGGATGGCGAAAAGCGCATCCCCCTGGACGTCGCCGAAGGTGACACCGTTATCTACAGCAAGTACGGCGGCACCGAGATCAAGTACAACAACGAGGAGTACCTGATCCTGTCGGCACGCGACGTGCTGGCTGTCGTCTCCAAGTAAGCATCAGCATTCCGCCCCGGAGATCCCCGTGCACACGGGTGATGTCCGGGGCGGCATGCGTTATGTCTCATCTACGTAGACAGAAAGAACTTTCATGAGCAAGCAGATTGAGTTCAACGAGACTGCGCGCCGGGCGATGGAAGCCGGCGTCGACAAGCTCGCCGACGCGGTCCGCGTGACGCTCGGACCGCGTGGCAGGCACGTCGTGCTGGCCAAGGCGTTCGGCGGCCCGGTCGTGACCAACGACGGCGTCACCATCGCCCGCGAGATCGATCTCGAGGATCCGTTCGAGAACCTGGGCGCCCAGCTGGTCAAGTCCGTGGCGACCAAGACCAACGACGTCGCAGGCGACGGCACCACCACCGCCACCGTGCTGGCCCAGGCCATCATCAAGGCCGGCCTGCGCAACGTGGCCGCAGGCGCCAACCCCATCGAGCTGGGTCTCGGCATCGCCAAGGCCGCCGACGCGGTGTCCGAGGCGCTGCTCGCCGCCGCCACCCCGATCACCGATCAGAACGGCATCGCGCAGGTCGCGACCGTGTCCTCGCGTGACGAGGTCATCGGTGCGCTCGTCGGCGAGGCCATGACCAAGGTCGGTCATGACGGCGTCGTCACCGTCGAGGAGTCCTCGACGCTGAACACCGAGCTCGAGGTCACCGAGGGCGTCGGTTTCGACAAGGGCTTCGTCTCCGCGTACTTCATCACCGACTTCGACTCGCAGGAAGCGGTGCTCGAGGACGCGCTGGTGCTGCTGAACCGCGAGAAGATCAGCTCGCTCCCGGACCTGCTCCCGCTACTGGAGAAGGTCGCCGAGGCGGGCAAGCCCCTGCTGATCATCGCCGAGGACGTCGAGGGCGAGGCCCTGTCCACGCTGGTCGTCAACGCGATCCGCAAGACGCTCAAGGCCGTCGCCGTCAAGGCGCCGTTCTTCGGTGACCGCCGCAAGGCGTTCCTCGACGACCTCGCCGTCGTCACGGGTGGCCAGGTCGTCAATCCCGACGTCGGTCTGCTGCTTCGCGAGGTCGGCCTCGACGTGCTTGGCACCGCCCGCCGCGTCGTCGTCAGTAAGGACAGCACCGTGATCGTCGACGGTGGCGGAAGTCAGGACGCGATCGAGGGTCGCAAGTCGCAGTTGCGTGCCGAGATCGAGGCGTCGGACTCCGACTGGGACCGCGAGAAGCTCGAAGAGCGGTTGGCCAAGCTGTCCGGCGGCGTCGCCGTCATCAAGGTCGGCGCGGCCACCGAGACCGACCTCAAGAAGCGCAAGGAAGCCGTCGAAGACGCGGTCTCGGCCGCCAAGGCTGCCGTCGAAGAGGGCATCGTCACCGGTGGAGGGGCTGCGCTCGTCCAGGCCGGATCGGTGCTCAAGGCACTGCGCGAGTCGCTCTCGGGTGACCAGGCGCTCGGCGTCGACGTCTTCGCGTCGGCCCTGCCCTCGCCGCTGTACTGGATCGCCACGAACGCAGGCCTCGATGGCTCGGTCGTGGTGAACAAGGTCTCGGAGCTGCCATCGGGCCAGGGCTTCAACGCTGCCACGCTGACGTACGGCGATCTGCTCGCCGACGGCGTCGTCGACCCCGTGAAGGTGACCCGCTCCGCGGTGCTCAACGCAGCGTCGGTCGCACGGATGATCCTCACCACCGAGACCGCGGTGGTGGAGAAGCCGGCCGAGGACGTCGACGCGGGCCATGGCGGCCACGGCCACCACGGCCACGCGCACTAGTTCGTCGCTGAACGATGCACCCCCGGTCCTCTTGGGCCGGGGGTGTTTTCGTGCCAAGCTGACGTGATGTTTCCGCAGACACCGGCGGCGACGGCGGCCCAGTCGGTGGCCGTGCGGTTCTACTCGCCCGCGCTACTGAACCATTGCGTGCGCTCGTACCTATGGGGTTCGGCGTATGCCTCGGCACACGACATCGACTTCGACGACGAGCTGTTCTACGTCTCGGCGATGCTCCACGACATCGCACTCACCGAGCCCTTCGACAGTCACCTCGTGCCCTTCGAGGAGGCAGGCGGAGACCTGGCGTGGGTGTTCGGGGTGGCGGCGGGGTGGCCCGCCGACCGAGCGGCGCGTACAGAGGAGATCATCGTGCTGCACATGCGCGATGACATCTCGCCTGCTGATGATCCGGAGGCCCACCTGCTGCAGGTCGCGACCAGCTTCGACGTGGTCGGACGGCGGCCTGACGAGTTTTCGGCTGAGGTGAGGGCGAAGGTACTGGCGCGCTATCCCAGGAAGGGCTTCGGCAGCGAGTTCGTCGCGTGTTTCGAGGATCAGGCGCGACGCAAACCCGGCAGTGCCGCGGCCGTGTCGATCGCCAACAAGGGTGCCGTACGCATCAAGGCCAATCCGCTCGACGACTGATCAGGCGGCGACGGGCATCTGGTGCAGCGGTGCGCTCATCGCGAAGTAAACCGTCCCGCAGGGCGGGCACGTCACGTCGTAGTGAAAACCTCCGCCATCGGCCACGTCCAAGCGGTAGTCGAGGTCGGCGTCGCACTTGGGGCAGTGCGTCGCACCTTCCTGTAGCGCTGAGTTCATTTGCCGAAACCTTTCATGGAGGCCGTTTTCCGCCACCAAGCGGATACCCAAAAGCTAGCTAGTCAACCTAATAGATTGCTTAGAAAGTCCGAAGGTCCGCCCGTGACGTCACACCCTCGGGCTGGTCCGTGTGCTGATTCTCACTCCAGCGATGGCCGGCGGGTGATAATGCCATGAGTAAAATCCATTTTGGTCCTGACGTCTTTCGGGGCCGAGCATCAAGAGGAGGGCAGTGCCGTGGGGGAGGTGACGCGCGATCGCGCGGGCCAGCAGTGGCGCGCACGTCAACGCGAGATCCTGAGTCGACTCGTCAGGGAAACCGACCCGCCAACCGACAGCTTGCCGCGCATGACGAGCTCGGTGCGTGCAGAGCTCGATGCCGCCTACGCCGAGAGGGTGGGCGAGGTGCTCGACCTTGCCGGCACCATCGGCGCCATCCTGATGGCGTCCGGGATGCCCGCGACCGCCACGATGGACCAGGTGACGGCCATTGCGGCCGCATACGGCATCGAACGCTGCCAGGTCGACGTCATCAACACGACGATCCACGTCGCCGCTTACCGAGGACCGACCACGCCGCCGGCGAGCGCACTCCACACCGTCCAGTCCCGGTCGCTGGACTTCAGCCGACTGGCGGCCGTCGACCGGTTGATCACCCGCATCCGCGCGGGCGAGGTGTCCCCGACGGACGCCCGCGTCGAGCTCGATGCCATCGTCACCGCGCCGCACCCCTACAAGCGCTGGATCGCCACCCTGGCCTGGGGTGCGTTGGCCTTCGCGACGGCGGGAACCCTCGGCGCCAGCTGGCTCGCCTGCTTGATCAGCGCCCTGAGCGCCATGACGATCGACCGCGTCAATCGAGTGCTCAACCGGCATGGCCTGCCGTTCTTCTTCCAGTACGCGGTGGGCGGCGCCATCGCGACCGCGCCCCCGCTGGTGCTCTACTGGCTGAGCCCAAGGCTCGGGCTGAACTTCGAGCCGACGGTTGCGATCGCCGCAGGCCTCGTCGTGCTGCTTGCCGGTCTGTCGCTGGTCGGCTCGGTCGGCGACGTCATCACCGGGGCCCCGGTCACCGCGGCTGCCCGCTTCTTCGAGTTGGTCATGATGACGGCCGCCACCATCGCCGGCGTGGCGCTGGTGCTGCACCTCGCCAATCGCTACGGCGCACCCTTCGTCGCGATCGGGGCGGAGGCACCGCCCGCACTGGCGGAACTGCCCGCCCGCGTCACCTTCGGCGCGGCGAGCGCTGCCGCGTACGCGCTGGCCTGCTACGCCGAACGGAGCGCGGCCGTGGCGGCGACGTTCGGCGGGGCCGCGGGCACCGTCGTGTTCCTCCTGGCCCAAGGCTGGGGGCTGGGCGCAGTGGTCGCGTCCTTCGCCGCCGCGGTGCCGATCGGCCTCGTCGGCCGACTGATGGAACGGCGCAATCTCGCACCACCACTGGTCGTCTCCACCGCGGGCATCGTGCCGTTGCTGCCGGGTCTGGCGCTACTGCACGGCATCTACGCGATCCTCAATGATCAGCACGCCGTCGGGTTCGCGTCGGTGCTGGGCGCGCTAGCGGTCGGCACCGCCCTCGCGGCCGGCGTGACGTTGGGCGAGTGGAGTTCGTGGAAGGTCCGGCGTCGCCTTCTGCAGGCTCGCCGCGGCAACCGCGGACTGCCCCTCGCGCGCGTGCAGTAGCAGCCGTCGTCGATGAAACGCTCCCGGTCCTGACGCCGGAGGGTTTGTTCGTGGAGCGCGGGGCAAACTCAATTCGAGCGAGTCGTCCAGTCAGGTTGACGGTGTGCGAACTAAGCCGACGTGGATCGACGCAAGGCTGAAAATCGCCAGCTCAGTGAACGTTCTAGCGCCGTCAAACGTTTGCTGCATGTTGCTGGTAGCTAACGATGATAAGGCACTGAACAGCTCGAATATGGATATTACGATCCCGAACAGCGCTTGCATTTGGATTGCTTGTGAATATCATTGGCAAAGTATCCGACCCGGCCGAGGGTTGGACGTCAATGGAAAGGCGAGAGCGAACATGATCAAGCAGAGGATGCCATCGAGCAAGGTCGCGGCGAAGACGGTCGTGGCGGGGGTCTTCGCGGGTGGTCTGTTGCTCGGAGCCCCAGCGGGCCTG
>JAOPUT010000087.1 GCA_025963385.1 Mycobacterium sp. | reverse complement strand
GTGGTCTGAGCGATCTCAACACTCGCCTGGTTGAGCGCGCAGCCCCGCAGTGCAATGAGCACGGCTTCGACGGTGTCGAAGATCCGCGTCCCGCTCGACGAGGGACCTGCGACCGGCTAGACATGTCGATCTCGCACTCACCGCCCCAACGTTCGACTCTGTGCAATTGCGCATCACATAACTAGTGGCACGAAACAGCTTTCGTGCCAGTCGGGACTGGCCACATCTTGTGCATTCGTACATCGACGCGATGAAGGAGTACCGCTAAATGGTCACGACGGTGCATCCGCTCATGCTTCCCGCCGGCTAATCCCAAGTACGGGCTGATTCGGCCTGCCAGGACGAATCGCGTCTCAAGGCTTGCGACTGTGGGGTCGACGCTGCGGTCATCTCGCGTTGGCAAAGTGGCTGCAGGCCCCGGGGAAAGGAAGTCATCGGGTGAGGGAACTGCCGTCCACGACTGTCACGTCGTTCCAGGGGCGTGATGCGCGAGCCAGAGCCGCACCGTGACCAGCGATGACGAGAACTCCAGTGAAAGTGAGGGTTCGACGTCGGAGGGCAACCTCGAGCTCTTCTTCGATCTGGTGTTCACCTTTGCGATGTCGCAGGTCACTCAGCTCGTGCTGCATGATCCGTCGGCTAGGGAACTCGGGCGGGCGGCGCTCGCACTGCTCGCGGTATGGTGGGCCTGGGTCGGCTACACCTGGCTGATCAACACCTTCGACACCACCAACGTCGGGCACGAAGCGGTCGTCATCGCTGCGATGGCGGCCATGCTGGTCGCCGCTGCGGCGCTGCCCACGGCGTTCACGTCCGGGGCGTTGGTCTTCGGGATCGCTCTGCTGGTGGTCCGTTTGATTCACGTCGCCAAGTTCGTCGCCCACTCGTCGGACGAGGACGCCGAGCTGCGGCGCAGCATCATGCGGATAGCACCGGCCTTCGTCGCTGCGCCGGCCTGCATCGTGGCGGCCGCCTTCGTTGAGTCGCCGGGTCGCGAACTGCTGTGGGTAACCGCAGCGGTGATCGACTACGGCGCGCCGGCTGTGCTCGGTCTCGGTGGATTCCGCGTCTCCCCGTCATACTTCGTATCGCGCCACGGCTCCATCATCATCATCGCGCTCGGGGAGTCTATCGTCGAATTGGGAGCCGGCGCAAAGGATCTCCACCGATTCGAGGTGATCGTCGCTCTGGTTCTTGGTGTTGCGATCAACGCGACATTCTGGTGGACGTACTTCGGCTTGAGTAGCGGAGCGAAGCAGCGGCTGGAACAGGCTACCGGTACGGAACGGGCCTACCTCGCACGTGACGCCTACAGCTACCTGCATCTTCCGATGGTGGCCGCCATCATGCTGTTCGCCGTCGGCGCTCACGCCGCCGTCGAACACGCCACCGATCCGCTGCCGGTGCTGACAGCCATCGCACTCGCCGGGGGCACGGCGTTGTTCTACCTGGGTGATGTTGCCTATCGATGGCGCGATCACCGACAGATCCCCATCGATCGCACCGCGACCGGGCTCGTCGCCGCGGCGACCTTGCCTGCACTGGTGCACATGCCCGGCCTCGCGGCGCTCGCCTTGCTCACCGCCATTGGGGGAGTCCGATTGGTTTGGGAATTGTGGCAGCGTCCGCGCATCGGTACGGGCGTGGCAGGGCAGGCGCGCTGAGGTGATTGCCGACGAGCCGGGGGGTACGGGGTCGGTTGAGCAGCAGCCGACAGTCGAAAGGTCAAGTGGCACTTCAATGCACCACGACACTGACAGGAGGATCATGGCAATCACACGACGCCTCAAGGGGCGGACGATCGCGGTGCTGGCAGCCGACGGCTTCGAGAAGGTAGAACTGGTCGTTCCACTGCGTGCGCTGCAGCTGGCCGGTGCCAAAGTCGACATCGTGTCACTGCGCAAAGGCCGGATCCGAGGTGTCAACCTGCACATGCCCGCAACCCGGGTCGGCGTGGACAAGTTGGTTACCGAAGCCGATCCGTACTCCTACGACGGACTGTTGATCCCGGGCGGCTTCATCAACCCCGATCTCCTGCGGCAGTCGGCAGCGGCGCGGGATTTCGTGCGCGCGTTCGACCACAGCGGCAAGCCGATCGTCACGTTGTGCCACGGTCCATGGGTGCTTGCGTCGGCGGGACTGCTGACTGGGCGGACCCTCACCTCGTGGCCCGGGATCCGTGACGACCTGGTGAAGCCGGTGCCACCTGGCTGGACCGAGACGTCGTGCGGGATCGCAACCTCGTGACGAGTCGTGGGCCTCAGGACATGCGGGCGTTCGTGCCTGCCATGCTCGACGTCTTCACTCAGGCTTCGAGTCAGCTGCTGCAGACGGTTCCCAGCGCGGCAGGCTCTGATCTGCAGCGTGACAAGCCAATCGGCTGGGCGATGGCCGCATTGCGTTGGGCGCCGAAGCCGTCGGCGGCGGCCCTGACCGGTGTCGCCGCTGCCGCGCTGGCGGCGCCGTTACGCAGGAGGGTGTCGATCGGAGGCCAGGAGCGTCCTCGTCGGTCTCGAACCGGTCGTGGGATGCGCGGCCGCTTTCTCACTGGCGTGAAGGCGACGCCAATGAAGGACATCATGGCGAGAAGGGATCATCCATGGACATCGACGTGACGTTCGTCGGCAACGCAACCACGGTCATCTCGAGCGGCAACGTGTCGGTACTGACCGACCCGAACTTCCTTCACCAGGGCCAGCACGCGTACCTCGGCTACGGCCTGGTCTCACGACGGCTACGGCCACCCGCATTCACCGTGGACGAGCTGCCTCACGTCGACGCAATCATCCTGTCGCACATGCACGGTGATCATTGGGATCGGGTCGGTCAACGCCAACTCGACCACGAGCTTCCCGTGCTGACGACCACTCACGCCGCAAAACGACTGCGTCGGCGCGGGTTCGGCCGCGCCCACGGCTTGAACGTGTGGGAAGCGCACGTGATCGAGAAGGGTTCCACCCGGTTGGCCATCACTGCCCTTCCCGGTAGGCATGCCCCGATGCCGGTGCACCGGCTTCTGCCACCGGTGATCGGCACCATGCTCGAATTCGGGCCGGTCGGCGCGGCGCCACGCCGCCGGCTGTACGTCTCCGGGGACACGCTGTTGGTCGAGGAACTCGGGGACATCCCCAAGAGATTCGAATCCATCGACGCCGGCATCCTTCACCTCGGGGGCACCAGGTTGCCTGCAGGCTCTCGCTTGCCGTTCGGATTGACCGTGACGATGGACGGCCGCCAGGGTGCCGACCTGACCCAGCTGCTCCAGCTGCCAAAGGTGATTCCAGTGCATATCGACGACTACGGAGTGTTTGCCTCACCACTGAGCGATTTCACGGACACGATGGCAGCGCGCGGGCTCTCGCATCGGATCATCACCGTGGAACGCGGGCACACCGTCACGGTTTGAGGGGGGTGCGGTGTCCCGCGGATTCGTCGCACGCCCAATGACTCCCGCGGTGGCACGCAGCGCGTCGCACTTAACCGGGCGCGGTCGGACGAGGCCGTTGGCGGGCCGCTCACCGATGAACGCGTGCTCGCAAGGGCTTTCGTATCGGTGATCGAGCGTCTGCCGCAGATGCTGCCGTAGCCCTGGTTCCGTCGTGCAACGAGCCTGGCGGCACTGGCGCGCACCCGTCGCGGCACGCGCCAGTTCTGCCACGCATACGTTGGAACTGCTGCGGTGCTCCAATATTGGAGTTGCAGTCCCACTTCCTGTGACGACAAAACCAGGGCTGCATCGAGGGGCGAGCTCGCGATCGAGCCCCTACCGGAGTCGTAGGTCGAACGCCGAACATGACTGCCCCACAGCTGAATTGCCGTCTCGACGAACCGTTCCCCGAGGTCGTGAAACGCCGGTCGCCCTTCTCGACATCCGTCAAGTGTCGGTTCGAGTCCGACTGCAGCACTGCAAACCTGCGTCAGCCTTCGACCGCGAACAGCGCGCGTTTGCCCGGCACACCCTTGAGGGTGTGTTCGCCGCGATCGGTAAAGCTGAGGCCCGACCCGGCGACCAGGTCGACCACGATGCGTGAGACGAGCACCTCGCCCGGCCCGGCCGCTGCTGTGACGCGCGCGGCAACGTGTACGGCGATGCCGCTGATGTCGTCGTCGCGCACCTCGACCTCACCCGTGTGCACGCCCGCCCGCACCTCGAGGCCTAAGCCACACAGCACGTCGCGGATGGCCGAGGCG
>JAOPUT010000039.1 GCA_025963385.1 Mycobacterium sp. | reverse complement strand
CCGGTGTGGGCCGAAAGACCGCCAACGTGATTCTCGGCAACGCCTTCGACATCCCGGGGATCACCGTCGACACCCACTTCGGCAGGCTGGTCCGCCGCTGGCGTTGGACCGAACTGGAGGACCCGGTGAAGGTGGAGTCCGCGATCGGCGAGCTGATTCCACGCAAGGAGTGGACGCTGCTGAGTCACCGCGTGATCTTCCACGGCAGGCGGGTGTGTCACGCCAAGAAGCCGGCCTGCGGAGTGTGCGTGCTGGCCAAGGACTGCCCGTCGTTCGGCCTCGGCCCCACCGATCCCCTGACCGCCGCCCCGCTCGTCAAGGGGCCAGAAACCGAGCATCTGCTGGCGCTGGCCGGACTCTGAGCGCCGCACGTCCCATGCGCGCGTCGACCAGGTGGACGGTGGCCGTGCTCGTCGTCATCGTCGCGCTCGGCGTCGCGCTGTGGCGCGAGGTCGGCACGCAGGACGAGGGCGCAGGCGGCGGTGACGGACCGCCGTCCGCAGGCGCGGCCCGCGCCCACCGCGACGCCGACACCGCCGAGGCGCTCGCAGGACCTCGCGCGCAGGCCCACCTTCCACCCTGCCCCGCGCCCGCGGCGGACCCCGGCCCCGATGCGCTCCGAGACGTCACGGTCGAGTGTGCCGCCGACGGCAGTCCCGTCGACGTCGGGCGGGTGGTCGCGGGCCGCAACGTGGTGCTGAACCTGTGGGCGTACTGGTGCGGTCCCTGCGCCGACGAACTGCCCGCGATGGCCGAGTACCAGCGTCGGATGGGGTCGGCGGTCACGGTGCTGACCGTGCACCAGGACGAGAACGAGACCGCGGCGCTCCTGCGGCTGGCCCAACTGGGCGTCCGGTTGCCCACCCTTCAGGACGGTCGCCGGCTGGTCGCGGCGGCGCTCGAGGTGCCCAACGTCATGCCCGCCACCGTCGTCCTTCGCTCGGACGGTACGGTGGCCGAAATCCTGCCGCGCTCGTTCACCAGCGCCGATGAGATCGCGGCGGCGGTGAATCCAGCGATGGGAGTGCGGGGTTGATCTCAGACGGCGACGGGGGAGCACCTGCTCCTCTCGATCCCGCGGCAGCTCCGTCATGGCTGAAACCGCTGCTCGAGAACGTCGGTGACGTGCCACGCGCCTACCGCAGGCGGGTGCCGCCCGACGTGCTCGCGGCGATCACGGCAGCCAACACCACCGCGACGCTGACGGGAGCCAAGCGGGACGCCGCCGTGCTCGTCCTGTTCTCCGGGCCGCACGACTCCCCGTCGGGCGGCCTGCCCGACGACGCCGACCTGTTGTTGACCGTCCGGGCGTCGACCCTGCGCCAGCACGCAGGCCAGGCCGCGTTCCCCGGAGGAGCGGCCGATCCCGGTGACGGCGGACCCGTCGGCACCGCGCTGCGGGAGGCGAACGAGGAGACGGGCATCGACGTCACCCGGTTGCAGCCGCTGAGCACGCTGGATCGGATGTTCATCCCACCGTCGGGATTCCACGTCGTACCCGTGCTCGCCTACTCGCCCGACCCCGGGCCGGTCGGCGTCGTCGACGAGGAGGAGACGGCCATCGTCGCCCGCGTCCCGGTCCGCGCGTTCATCAACCCCGAGAATCGCCTGATGGTCTACCGCAAGGAGAACACCAGGCGGTTTGCCGGGCCCGCGTTCCTGCTCAACCAGATGCTCGTCTGGGGCTTCACCGGCCAGGTCATCTCCGCCATCCTCGACGTCGCGGGCTGGGCCCAGCCGTGGGACGCCGGCAACGTGCGCGAATTGGACGCGGCAATGGCACTCGTCGGCGGCGGCAGCGATTACCGTGAGGGCCAACAATGACATCCTCGCAATGGCTTGATCTGGCCGTCCTCGCCATCGCCTTCGTCGCCGCCGTGTCCGGTTGGCGTTCCGGGGCACTTGGCTCGCTGCTGTCCTTCGTCGGCGTGATCCTCGGTGCCGTGGCGGGCGTGTTGCTGGCCCCGCACGTCGTCGGCCACGTCGACGGACCGCGGACCAAGCTCTTCGTGGCGCTCTTCCTGATCCTCGGACTCGTCGTCATCGGCGAGATCGCGGGCGTCGTGCTGGGTCGCGCCGTGCGCGGCGCCATCAGGCACGGGGGCCTGCGCACCGTCGACTCGTTCATCGGGGTCGGACTGCAGCTCGTCGCCGTGCTGGTGGCCGCCTGGCTGCTCGCCACCCCGCTGACATCCTCGGACCAGCCGAATCTGGCTGCGGCCGTGAGGGGTTCGCGTGTGCTGGCGACGGTCAACGACGTCGCGCCGCCCTGGCTCAAGCGAGTCCCGACGCGGTTGTCGTCGCTGCTGGACACCTCCGGGCTGCCCGACGTCCTGCAACCGTTCGGCCGCACCCCCATCGTCAACGTCGACGCCCCCGACGCGGCACTGGCCAACGATCCCGTCGTCGCGGCCACCCGGCCGAGCGTGCTCAAGATCCGCGGTGTCGCGACCAGCTGCCAGAAGGTGCTCGAAGGCAGCGGATTCGTCGTCGCACCCAACCGGGTGATGTCCAACGCACACGTCGTCGCGGGTTCGGAGAGCGTGACGGTCGAGGCCGACGGCAAGACCTACGACGCCACCGTGGTGTCCTACGACCCGAACGCCGACATCTCCATCCTCGACGTACCGGACCTGCCGTCGACGCCGCTGCAGTTCGACATGCAGGAGGCGCCGACCGGCACCGACGCGGTCGTGATGGGATACCCCGGCGGCGGGGAGTTCACCGCCACCCCGGGGCGCATCCGCGAGATCATCCAGCTCAACGGCCCGGACATCTATCACACCACGACCGTGACCCGTGAGGTCTACACCATCAGAGGTACCGTCCGCCAAGGCAATTCGGGCGGACCGCTGATCGACAAGGACGGCAAGGTGCTCGGCGTCGTCTTCGGCGCGGCGGTCGACGACGCCGACACGGGCTTCGTGCTCACCTCCAACGAGGTGGCCAAGCAGATGGCCAAGGTGGGCAACACCCAGCGGGTGTCCACCGACACCTGCATCTCCTGAGTCAGCGGTCGTAGACGCCCGCGAGGAATCGCGTCAGCTCGGCGTTGACGAGATCGGGATCCTCCTCGTGCGCGAAATGCCCCGAGCCTGCGATGGATACGTACCGTCCCTGCGGCGCGAACCGCTCCGTCCGGTGCACCGGATCGGCGAGCACGTAGGGATCGGCGTCGCCGCGCATGTGCAGCACGGGCACCGACAGCGGCCTCTTCATCGACCGCATGAAGCGACGGCCTTCGCCGCGTAGCTGGCTGCGCACCGCCCACCGCTGATACTCCAGCGCCGAGTGCGCCGCCGACGGAATCTGGATGGCCCTGCGCAAGTGGTGAACCGTCTGCGAGAAGTCTTCGGAGGCAAGCCATCTGGCACCGGCTCTGGTGCGGACGACGATCTCGAGCTCCGCGGCGTCGTCACGCGTCAGCGACCGCTCCGGCCAGATCGGCAGCTGGTAGCGCAGCATCGAGGGCAACAGGGCCCGACCCTGATCGCGGCGAGTCAGCGCGGACGCACGGAGCGCCACCGGATGCGGGGAGCTCACGACGGCGATGGCCCGCACCACGCGGGGATGCAGGACCGACGTCGCCCAGCAGACGAGCCCGCCGTCGGCATGCCCGATCAGCGTCGCGGACTCGTGCCCCAGCGCGCGGATCAGGCCCGCGGTGTCGCCGGCCAACGTCCAGCCGTCGTAGCCCCGCGGCGGTTTGTCGCTGCCGCCGTAACCACGCAGGTCCACGGCCACCACGCGCGCGCCGGACAGCCCCCGGAGTTGGTGGCGCCACGACCACCAGAACGATCCGAACCCGTGCAGCAGGATCACCAGCGGAAGGTCGGCGCCGTGCGTCGAGTCCTCCTCGTGGGGGTTGGCCTCGACCACGTGAAAGCGAATTCCGTTGGCGTGCACGTCCATGTGACGCCATGGCCCGGCGATCCGGGTGACAGACGGATCGGGCGGCGGCTGCTTGACGCCGCTGCGGGTCGCCCCCCGGTCGCTTCGCTCCTGCCCCCGGGAGCGGGTCACCCCCCGGTCGCTTCGCTCCTGCCCCCGGGAGCGGGCCATTACCAGCCGGATGGGTCTGCAGTCGACGCGGCGCCGTTGGTCGAAACCCGTGACGGCTTGTCGCCGCCGGGCACCAGTGCGACCCGGGCTTCCTTGACGGACTCGATCGTCTTCTGCGGACCGCGGATCTTCCTGACCTTCAGATAGCCGAAGAAGGCGAGCAGTCCGGTCGTCAACAGCATCAGGCCGAAGACGATCAGGTCTGCCGCCCACTTCTGCAGCCACAGATCGAGCAGGTCCGCCACGAAGAAGAAGAAGAAGAACGTCGAGTAGAACAGCACGACGAGCGCCAGGATGAAGTAGACACTGCCCGTGAGGCCCTTCTTGACGTCACGGGTGATCTCGGCACGCGCGAGTTCGACCTCGGCGCGGACCAGGGTCGACATCTGCGACGTCGCATCCTTGACCAGGTCCCCGATGGAGGGATCGGGCTTCGGCGCATGTGGGTCGACCAGCGGAATCGAGGCCACCGTCGACGGAACGCCGCTCTTGCGGTCGCCATTGCTCACGGACACGTCCTCCACGCTTAGATGTGTTCTCCCGCTGTGATGTATTTGAGCCTATGTTGCCATGTCGTGGTCGCTGCAACGATTCCGGCCGACGATAGACTGTCCGGGTTCGGGCACCGGCCGGGGCAGTCGCGAGGGGGTTTCTTGCAGGTACCACGGAACTTCCGTTGGCAATCATTCGGTTTCGCCGTCCTGGTGCTTCTCGTCTCGGCCCTGATCACACCGCATGTCGCGACGTCGCGGGCCGACGGTCCCGTCGTTCTGGGCGGCGGGTCAGGCATCGTGATCGACGGCGACACGTTCTGCACCCTGACGACCATCGGTCACGACAAGTTCGGCAACCTGATCGGCTTCACGTCCGCCCACTGCGGCGGGCCCGGTGCGCAGATCGCCTCTGAGGCCGAGCAGGGCGCAGGCGTCGTCGGCACCATGGTCGCGGGCAACGAGGGCCTGGACTACGCGGTCATCCAGTTCGACCCGGCGAAGGTGCAGCCGGTCAACACCGTCGACGGCTTCGAGATCGACGGCCTCGGGCCCGACCCGGCGTTCGGCGAGGTGGCCTGCAAGCTCGGCCGCACCACCGGACAGTCCTGCGGTGTCACCTGGGGCCCTGGCGACAAGCCCGGCACCATCCTCAACCAGGTGTGCGGCCAACCCGGCGACTCGGGAGCCCCGGTCGCGGTGAACAACCAATTGGTCGGGATGATTCACGGTGCGTTCAGCGAGGATCTGCCGACGTGCGTGGTGAAGTTCGTTCCGTTGCACACGCCCGCGGTGACGATGTCGATGAACGCCGTGCTGAGCGACATCGACGCGAAGAACCGACCGGGCTCCGATTTCGTCCCGGTCGGCGCCGCGCCTTCTGCTTGATTCTCGCCGAGGCCACTTAGCTCAGGTGGTGGACCTCCTGCAGTCCGTACACCGGCGTGGGCAGACCTTCGTACCGCGCCTTGAGCTGGAGCGCCAGGTACAGCGAGTAGTGCCGTGACTGGTGCAGGTTCCCGCCGTGGAACCACAGGTTCTCCTGCTGGGTGGGCTTCCACATGTTGCGCTGTTCGCCCTCCCACGGTCCGGGATCCTTCGCGGTGTCGCTACCGAGACCCCAGACCTTGCCGACCTTGTCGGCGACGTCCTGACCGATGAGGTCGGCGGCCCAGCCGTTCATCGAGCCGTACCCGGTGGCGTAGACGACGACGTCGGCAGGGAGCACGGTGCCGTCGCCCAGCACCACCGAGTCCTCGGTGAGGTGGTCCACCTGGCCGTGCGCCAGCTTGATGCTGCCGTCGGCCACCAGATCGCAGGCGCCGACGTCGATGTAGTAGCCCGACCCCCGGCGCAGGTACTTCATGAAGAGGCCGGAATTGTCGTCGCCCCAATCCAATTCGAAGCCAGCGGCGGCCAGGCGCTCGTAGTACTCCTTGTCGCGGACACGGATGGCGTCGTAGATCGGAGTCTGGAACTCGTGCATGATCCGGTACGGCAGCGAGGCGAACGTCAGGTCCGCCTTCTCCGTCGTCATACCCGAGTTCACGGCGCGCTCGGAGTAGAGGTCCCCGAGCCCGAGATCCATCAGCGAGTCCGACCGCACGACGTGGGTCGACGACCGCTGCACCATCGTGACGTCGACGCCGTTCTCGAAGAGCGCCTTGCAGATGTCGTGGGCGGAGTTGTTGGACCCGACCACCACGGCGCGCTTGCCGGTGTAGCGGTCAGGGCCGGGATGAGCACTGGAGTGATGTTGCTCGCCGCGGAAGACGTCCTGCCCGGGCAGCGTCGGAACGCTCGGCTTGCCCGACATGCCGGTGGCCAGCACCAGCTGCGTGGGATGCAGCGTGAAGCGCTCGCCGTCGCGGTCGAGCTCGACGGTCCACTGCTTCTCGGCCTCGTCGAAGGACGCGGACAGGCACGTGGTCTTCGACCAGTACGGCACCTCCATGACCCGGGTGTAGAACTCGAGCCAGTCGCCGATCTTGTCCTTGGGCGCGAACACCGGCCAGTTCTGCGGGAACGGCATGTAGGGCAGGTGGTCGTACCAGACCGGGTCGTGCAGGCACAGCGACTTGTAGCGCTGCCGCCACTGGTCGCCGGGGCGCTCGTAGCGGTCGACCACGATCGCGGGGACGCCGAGCTGCCGCAGCCGGGCGCCAAGCGCGATACCGCCCTGACCGCCTCCGACCACCAGGGTGTACGGCTGTTTGTCGACGCCCAAGGCCTTTTCTTCGGCATCGCGCTTCTCGGCCCACGACCGGGTGTCGGGGTCCGAGCCGTGGACGGCACCCATGACGCGGGTCGCGCCCTTGCGCTCCTCGTGGCCCTTCAGTTCCTGCATCGCGGTCAGCAGCGTCCAGCATTCGTCACCCTTGAGGCGCAGGTGCCCGGTGCCGCGGCCGACGGCCGTCTCGAACTCGATGAATGCCGACGTGACGTCACCGTCGGCGGTCGGCTCCTCGCGGGTCCGGAACCCCGACGGGCTGGTCTCCGCGAGGCGGGCCTCCAACATGTCGGCGACGCCGTCGCGCCCCTCGACGGTCTTGATGTTCCAGGTGAAGGAGACAAGGTCGCGCCAGAAGCTCTCGACGGCGAACTTGGCGACCACACGCTCGATGTCACGCACGGCGAGGGCGGCCTCGAAGTCGGCGAGCCAGGCGTCGACGCGCGCCTGGGGCGTGAGTGCGGCGGTGGCCGGCTTTTCAATCGTTTCGGTCATGTGACTCACCGCACACCACCGGTACCACCCGGCACAAGGGTTGCATCGGGTTGCAACGTGCGGGGTCGGCGGGGCATGCAACGGGTTGCAACTCTTTCGGCGTGTGGCTCGGGTCACATAGACATGGCGCCATGAGAGCAGCTGTGTACTACGGACCGAACAAGCTCGAGGTCACCGACGTCCCCGAACCGATGCCCACCGAGGGCACCGTCAAGGTGAAGGTCGGCTTCAACGGCATCTGCGGAACCGACCTGCACGAGTACTACGCAGGGCCGATCTTCGTGCCGACCGAACCCCATCCACTGACCGGCCAGCAGATGCCGCTGACCTTGGGCCACGAATTCTCCGGCGTCATCACCGAGGTCGGGGCCGGCGTCACCGACTACGCCGCTGGCGAGCGGGTGGCCATCATGCCGCTGTACCGCTGCGGGCACTGCGGACCCTGTCGGGCAGGCAACTACAACATCTGTCAGCAGATCGGCTTCCACGGGCTGATGTCCGACGGCGGCATGGCCGAGTACACCGTCGTGCCCACTGACATGCTGCACCGACTGCCCGACAACGTGTCACTCGAGCTGGGTGCCCTGGTCGAACCGATGTCCGTGGCGTACCACGCGGCGACCCTCGGCGAGCCGAGCCCCGACGGCACCTCGATGGTGTTCGGCGCGGGGCCGATCGGCATCGGGCTGTGGTTCGCCTTGCGCGGCAAGGGAGTTGAAGACGTCTTCGTCGTCGAACCCTCGGCGACCAGGAGGGCGTCCATCGAAGCGCTCGGTGCGCGCACGCTGGACCCGACAGCGGTCGACGTGCCCGCGTTCATCGCCGACCACACCGACGGTGCGGGTGCCGACGCGGCGTTCGACGCCGCGGGAGTACAACCGGCCGTCGAGACCGCCCTGGCCTGCGTCGGCGCGCGACGGCCGATGGTCAGCGTCGCCATCTACGAGAAGCCCTTGACCACACCGCTTCTCAACCTGGTGATGAACGAGTCCCGCATTCAGGGCTCGCTGTGCTACACCGCCGCCGACTTCGAGGCCGTGATCGACCTGATGGCCGAGGGCACGTACGACACGACCGGCTGGGTCACCCCCATCGCCCTGGACGACGTGATCGACGAGGGCTTCGAGGCGCTGCACGCGGGTAAGAAGATGAAGGTCCTCGTCGACCCGACGATCGCCGGAGCGTCCTCGTGACCGGGCGGCTGGCCGGCAAGGTCGCCCTCGTCACCGGCGCCGGTCGCGGCATCGGGCGCGGTATCGCGCTGCGGCTGGCCAGGGATGGCGCGGACATCGCGCTGGTGGACCTCGGTCAGGACGGCATCAGCGCGGTGGCCGACGAGATCGCCGAGATCGGTTCGAAGGCAACCACTTTCGTAGCCGACGTGAGCGATCGCGACCAGGTCTTCGCCGCGGTCGACCACGCCGCGTCCACACTGGGCGGCTTCGACATCATGGTGAACAACGCGGGCATCGCGCTCGTCGCGCCGCTCGTCGACACCAGGCCGGAGGACGTCGCGAAGATCTGGGCGGTGAACGTCGACGGCGTGCTCTGGGGCATCCAGGCCGCGGTGGGGAAGTTCAAGGAACTCGGCAACAAGGCCGAAGGAAAGATCAGCCGTGTCATCAATGCCTCGTCCATCGCAGGCCACGAAGGCTTCGCCATGCTCGGTGTTTACAGCGCCACCAAGTTCGCCGTGCGCGCGCTCACGCAGGCCGCGGCAAAGGAACACGCCGCCGACGGCGTCACCGTGAACGCGTACTGCCCCGGCGTGGTGGGCACCGACATGTGGGTGGAGATCGACAGTCGGTTCGCTGCGCTGACGGGCGCCGAGGGTGAGACGTACGACAAGTTCGTCGGCGGCATCGCACTCGGCCGCGCCGAAACGCCCGACGACGTGGCGGGTTTCGTCTCCTACCTCGCCGGACCCGACGCCGAATACATGACCGGCCAGGCGGTTCTCATCGACGGTGGCCTGGTCTTCCGATGAGCGTTTGCCAGAGGAGTCGATGGCCGCGATGACCGGGCCACCCGGGGTTGGGGGCCATGGCGTATCGATGTGATCGGGAGCACAATCAGAGTGATGCAAGACCCTTCCGCTCCAGAGCCGGCCGTCGCGGTCGGTGAGGATCCGCGGCACTACGCACGGCTGATGTCGGCCGTGTACGACGCGACGATGGCGGGCACGCGGGCGCCTGCTCGCCCGCGGCCGGTGATCCAGGACTCCTGGCAGCGGATGATGGCCAGCGGCCTGGACCCCGATTGCCTGGCCACGCCCGTCGTGGAGTTCGGCGCGTTGGAGATGCTGCGGCGGTCGTCGGGCTTGCTCGCGGTACTCGACGAGGTGTCGCGGAACCTGGAGACCCTGATCGTCGAGGGCGACAACATCCTCGTCGTCGCGGACGCGCGCGGCAGGGTGCTCTGGCGCAGCGGGTCGGCGTCGGTGCTCAACCACGCCGACCGACTGGGCTTCGTCGAAGGTGCGCACTGGGGTGAGAACGCCGTCGGCACCAATGCCATCGGCACGGCGCTGGCCTCCAACCGGGCCGTGCAGGTGTTCTCGGCCGAGCACTACCAGCGCAGCCACCACCCGTGGACGTGTGCGGGAGCGCCGATCAAGGACCCCAGGACGGGCCACGTCATCGGCGTGGTCGACGTGTCGGGGCCGGCCGCGACGGTGCATCCCACCACGGTGGCCCTGGTGGACGTGGTGGCCAGGCTCGCCGAGTCGCGCCTGCGCGAACAACACGACCGCACCCTGAACCGGCTGCGGTCGGTGGCCGCGCCGATCCTCGCGCGGATCGGCGCGCCCGCCCTCGCGGTCGACCACGACGGTTGGGTGGCTGCCGTCGACTCGCTTCCGCTGCACAACCGCATCCTGCTGCCCGAGGAGACCGCGCCGGGGCGGACGTGGGTGCCAACGCTCGGCATGTGCGAGATCGAACTGCTGCCCGGTGGCTGGCTGGTGCGCCCCACCGCCGAGGACGCCGCGCCGGGGATCTCTCGCGTGACGCTCGACGTCCGCGACCCCGGTGCGCCGTCGCTGGAGATGGTCGGCCAGTTCGGCTGCTGGCGCCACGACATCTCGCCGCGGCACGCCGAGATCCTGCTCGTCCTCGCCACCCACCGCGACGGACGGTCTGCGCCCGACCTCGCCGACGACCTCTACGGCGACCGGTCGCGCGTGGTCACCGTGCGGGCCGAGATGTCGCGTCTACGAAAGCAACTCGTAGGCCTCGTCCACGGCCGTCCGTACCGGTTCCCGCCGTCCGCGGTGATCGACGTCTGCTACCCGCCGGACATGGCGACGTTGCTCGCCGCCTCGAGGGCGCCCGCCATCCGGGCGATGCGGCGGCACTGAACCCGAGGGCCGAGGCCAACCGGTCTTCCGACGGCGAACGTGGATTACCGACACGCTGAGGGGGGGTGAGGGCGTGCCGGTAATCCACGTTCAGTGGGAGGGTCTAGCTCAGAGTCAGTCGGCTCCTCGCGCAAGCGCTCGTCAGAAGAAGCCCTGCGCCTTGTTGCTGTAGGACACCAACAAGTTCTTGGTCTGCTGGTAGTGGTCGAGCATCATCTTGTGGTTCTCGCGCCCGATGCCGGACTGCTTGTAGCCACCGAACGCGGCGTGCGCGGGGTAGGCGTGGTAGCAGTTGGTCCACACGCGACCGGCCTTGATGTCGCGGCCCGCCCGGTAGGCGGTGTTGCCGTCGCGGCTCCACACACCCGCGCCCAGGCCGTACAGGGTGTCGTTGGCGATCGAGATGGCGTCGTCGTAGTCGGAGAACGACGTGACGGCCACGACCGGTCCGAAGATCTCCTCCTGGAAGACGCGCATCTTGTTGTTGCCCTCGAAGATGGTGGGCTGCACGTAGTAGCCGCCCGCCAGTTCGCCACCGAGCTCGGCGCGCTCGCCGCCGGTGATGACCTTGGCGCCCTCGTCCTTGCCGATCTCGATGTAGGACAGGATCTTCTCGAGCTGATCGTTGGACGCCTGGGCGCCGATCATGGTCTCGGTGTCCAGCGGGTCTCCCTGCCGGACGGCCTTGGTGCGGATCGCGGCCTGGGTGAGGAACTCGTCGTAGATGTCGGCCTGAACCAGTGACCGCGACGGGCAGGTGCACACCTCGCCCTGGTTGAGGGCGAACATCGTGAAGCCCTCGAGCGCCTTGTCCTGGAAGTCGTCGACCTGGGACATGACGTCGGAGAAGAAGATGTTGGGGCTCTTGCCGCCGAGCTCCAGGGTGACCGGGATCAGGTTCTGCGATGCGTACTGCATGATCAGCCTGCCGGTGGTGGTCTCACCGGTGAAGGCGATCTTGGCGATCCGGTTGGACGAGGCCAGCGGCTTGCCCGCTTCGACACCAAAACCGTTGACCACGTTGACCACACCTGCGGGCAACAGGTCGCCGATGACCGACATCAGGTAGAGGATCGAGGCCGGGGTCTGCTCGGCAGGCTTGAGCACCACCGCATTGCCTGCGGCCAGTGCGGGAGCGAGCTTCCACACCGCCATCAGGATCGGGAAGTTCCACGGGATGATCTGTCCGACGACGCCGAGGGGCTCGTGGAAGTGGTAGGCGACGGTGTCCTCGTCGATCTGGGACAGCGAGCCCTCCTGCGCGCGCAGCGCACCGGCGAAGTAGCGGAAGTGGTCGACGGCGAGGGGGATGTCGGCGTTGAGCGTCTCGCGGACGGGCTTGCCGTTGTCCCAGGACTCGGCGACGGCGATCGACTCGAGGTTCTCCTCGATGCGGTCGGCGATCTTGTTCAGGATCCCGGCGCGCTCGGCGGGCGACGTCTTGCCCCACGCGGGTGCCGCGGCGTGCGCAGCGTCGAGTGCCTTGTCGATGTCGGACTCGTCGGAGCGGGCGACCTCGCAGAAGGTCTTGCCCGTCACCGGCGTCGGGTTCTCGAAGTAGCGGCCCTCGGTGGGTGCTACCCACTCGCCGCCGATGTAGTTGTCATACCGGGACTCGAAGTTCATCACTGAGCCCTCGGCACCGGGCCGCGCGTAAACCGTCATGGGGATCCTCTCCTGCATCAGGGCGACAAAAATGTGTCGGTCGTCACTGAATCTATGCCCCAAGGGGTTGCATCACGGTTGCACGGAAGACACGAACTAGCCGAATTCGAAATCGAGGCCCGCGAGGTGCCCCCTGGCCTGAGCCTGCACGACCGGCTTGGCGCGGGAACCGTCGTGCAGTAGCCGCCAGCCGTCGCGATCGTCGCGACCCTCCGGCAGTTGCAGCCAGCGCCTGAGCAGCGCAAGGCTGCCCGTGGAGAGCACCGCACCGCGCAGGCTGGTGCTCAGTTCGGTGCGCAGCCTCCCGATCGACGGGGACACCGACTGGCCGAGTAGCGGTCCGGCGTAGCGGTCGAGGGCCGCTGCCACCTTGCCCGCCGTCAACGCGTCGAACACGTCGGCGAGGTCGCTGGTGATGGGCGACGTCAACCGGTAGGGGCGCGACGACAGCAGGTCGGCGCCGACGACCTTGCGCAGCCGCGACATCTCGGCGCGGATGGTGACGACGTCGAGGTGCTTGTCGTCGAGCAGCGTGGCGAGGTGATCGGCGCTCAGGCCTTCGGGGTGTCTGCTCAGCAGCACCAGGATGTCCGCGTGCCTGCCGGTGAGCACGGTGCGGTGCACGTACCCGCGCTCGTCGGTGCTCTCCCACTGGGGGCGGTCCGCGCCGAGGACCGTCAGGCGGGCAGGCGCGGGGGCCGCGTCGGGGCGCGGGTTCTGGGTGAACCTCAGCAGCGCGAGATGGTTCTCGACGGCGACCACGGTGGCGCGGACCAGCGCCAGGGTCTGGGACGACGACACCTCGTCACCGCCGGTGAGGTCGATCGCCCCGATCATCACGCCGGTCGCGGGGTCGTGCACGGGAACCGCCGTGCAGCTCCAAGGCTGTACGACTCGGGAGTAGTGCTCGCTGCCGCGGATCTGCACCTCGGCGTCCAACGCGAGCGCGGTGCCCGGCGCGTTGGTGCCTGCGCCGCGCTCACTCCAGTCGGCGCCGGGAACGAAGTTCATCGCCTCGGCCTTGCGGCAGGCCGCCGCGTCGCCCTCGACCCACAGCAGCGTGCCGTCGGCGGCGCTGATCGCCACCATGACGCCGGACGCCGTCGCGTCTTCGACGAGCAATCTGCGGATGACGGGAAGGGCCGAGGCCAGTGGATGCGTCGCCCGCATGCGGGCGACGCTCTGCGCCAGGTCCGATGACTTGGCGCCACCGCGGTCGGGATCGACGCCCGTGGCCAGACTGCGTTGCCAGCTCTCGACCACGACACGGCGCAGCGGGCTCGAATCGAGATAGCTGGCGTCGACCTCGCCTGCAACGAACAGCTCGTGCATCGCGCGCACCTTGGCCGACGGAACCGAGGCTGCTGCCTCGCCCCCCAACGTCCTGGATGAGCCCACCGCGATCACGCTCCTCGCGGCGCGTCTCAGCGCCGCACGTGGCAGTCACGATAGTCGAACCGGGCGCACGGCGGACGCGGAGTTTCCCGTCCGTCACTTTCTGGCGGCGCCGTACCCACGGGCTACTTGCTGGCGCGGATGGCCTCGAAGACGCTGGGGTCGACCAGGGTCGAGGTGTCGCCGAGTTCGCGGCCCTCGGCGACGTCGCGCAGCAGCCGGCGCATGATCTTGCCGCTGCGGGTCTTGGGGAGCTCGGGGACGACGTGGATCTCGCGGGGCCTGGCGATCGGGGAGATCTCCTTGGCCACCTCGGCACGGAGTTCGTCGACCATGTTCTCCGCGCCGCCATGCGCGCTGGCCTTCAAGATCACGAACGCGCAGATGGCCTGACCGGTCTGGTCGTCGGTGGCGCCCACGACCGCCGCTTCCGCGACGCCGGAGTGCCCGACGAGTGCGGACTCCACCTCAGCGGTGGAGATGCGGTGCCCGGAGACGTTCATGACGTCGTCGATGCGCCCCATGACCCAGATCTCGCCGTCCTTGCCGTAACGGGCGCCGTCACCTGCGAAGTACCAACCCTGCTCGGCGAACCGTGACCAGTAGGTCTCCTTGAAGCGTTCGGGGTCGCCCCAGATGCCGCGCAGCATCGACGGCCACGGCTTGTCGAGCACGAGGTAGCCGCTGGCCTGCTCGCCGTGATCGGTGCCGGGCTCCAGCTTGTTGCCATCGTCGTCGACGATGATCGCGGAGATGCCGGGCAGCGGGGCCATCGCCGACCCCGGCTTGGTCGCCGTCACCCCGGGTAGCGGCGAGATCATGATCGCGCCGGTCTCGGTCTGCCACCAGGTGTCGACGATCGGGGTGCGGTCCGCGCCGAACACCGTGCGGTACCAGCGCCATGCCTCGGGGTTGATGGGCTCACCGACCGAGCCCAGCAGCCGCAGGCTGGACAGGTCGTGCTCGGCGGCGATCTGGCGACCCAACCTCATGAAGGTGCGGATCAGGGTCGGCGCCGTGTAGTAGATGGTGACGCCGTACTTCTCGATGACCTCGAAGTGCCGGTGCTCGGTGGGCGAGGTGGGGGTGCCCTCGTAGACCACCTGCGTCACGCCGTTGGAGAGCGGGCCGTAGACGATGTAGGTGTGCCCGGTGACCCAGCCGATGTCGGCGGTGCACCAGAACACGTCGGTGTCCGGCTTGACGTCGAAGACGTTGAAATGGGTGTAGCTGGCCTGGGTCAGATAGCCACCGGTGGTGTGCACGATGCCCTTGGGCTTGCCCGTCGTCCCCGAGGTGTAGAGCAGGAACAGCGGATGCTCGGAGTCGAAGGCCTCCGGGGTGTGCTCGCTGGACGCGCCGTCGACCGTCTCGTGCCACCACAGGTCGCGGCCCTCGGTCCATCCGACGTCGATCCCCGTGCGCCGCACCACCAGAACGTGCTCCACGGACGACTGCCCCGCCCCATCCGACTGGACGGCTTCGTCGACCGCGTCCTTCAGGGAGGCGGCCTTGCCGCGGCGGTACTGCCCGTCCGTGGTGATGACGAGCTTGGCCTCGGCATCCTCGATGCGGGCCTTCAGGGCCGAGGCCGAAAATCCTGCGAAGACGACGCTGTGCAGGGCGCCGAGTCGGGCGCAGGCCAGCATCGCCACGATCGCCTCGGGCACCATCGGCATGTAGATCGCGACCCGGTCGCCAGCCACCAGGCCGAGGTCGGTCAGCGCATTGGCGGCCTTGGAGACCTCGTCCTTGAGCTCCGCGTAGGTGATGGTGCGTTCGTCGTCGACGGGCTCACCGACCCAGTGGATCGCGACCCGGTCGCCGTTACCCGCCTCGACGTGCCGGTCGACGCAGTTGTAGGCAACATTGAGCTTGCCGCCGACGAACCACTTGGCGAACGGCGCCTCCGACCAGTCCAAGACGTCGGTGAACGGTGTCTCCCACGCCAGCCGCTCGGCCTGCTCGGCCCAGAACCCCAGCCGGTCCTTCTCGGCCGCGTCGTACAGTTCCGCCGTGGCGTTCGCCCGTTCGGCGAAGGCGGCTGGGGGCGGATAGGAGGACGGCACCTCGGCGTCGGTCTTAGGCATGGCGTCGGTCTCAGGCATGGTGTGAGCGTAGTCACCGGAAGCGGGGACGACGGGGTCGACTCACAACGTCGGCTGCAGAAGGCGCGCGTCGC
>JAOPUT010000006.1 GCA_025963385.1 Mycobacterium sp. | reverse complement strand
CGCGGTAGGTGAATCTCAGCTTCTCCGTCGGGAACAAACCGTGCCGGTAGCAACTCAGAGCAATGTCCTCCAGAATCGCCAGGGTGAAGCGCCGGTAGCGACCTGCCGTTCGCCTCGGCTCAATCTTGGTGCCGTCAGGGAGGGTGAACTTGTTATCGCGGAGACACTGGTCCAGCCAGCTGTAGGTCAAGTCCAGGGACGTGGTGTACGGCGTCGTCGTGTGATTCTTCGAGGTGATGGTTCAGGCGGTCAGTGCCGCGGGGGTGTCCTCCTGTTCGGTCGGTGCGCTGTGGTCGATGCGTGATTTGCTCAGGACGTCGAGGCCGAGGTAGCGCCGGGATTCGGCCCATTCGTCGTGTTGTTCGGCCAGCACCGCACCGACGAGGCGGATCAGGGCGTTGCGGTCGGGGAAGATGCCGACGACGTCGGTGCGGCGGCGGATCTCCTTGTTCAGGCGTTCCTGAGGGGTGTTGGACCAGATCTGGCGCCAGATCTGCTTGGGGAAGCTGGTGAACGCGAGCAGGTCCGGGCGGGCGTTCTCGAGGTGGTCGGCAACCTTGGGGAGCTTGTCGGCTAGTGCATCGATGATCCGATCGTATTGTGCTGCAACGGATTGCGCGTCGGGTTGATCGAACACTGAATGCAACAGGGTGCGTACCCACGGCCACGAGGCCTTGGGGGTGATGGCCATCAAGTTGGTGGTGTAGTGAGTGCGACACCGCTGCCAGGACGCGCCGGGCAGGGTGGCCCCGATCGCGGCCACCAACCCGGCATGGGCGTCGCTGGTGACCAGCTTGACCCCGGACAAGCCTCGGGCGGTCAGCGACCGCCAGAACGTCAACCAGCCCGCGCCGTCCTCGGCGGTGCTGACGTCGATGCCCAAGATCTCGCGGTACCCCTCGACGTTGACCCCGACCGCGATCAGCGCGTGCACGTTGACGACACGTCCCTGCTCGCGGACCTTGAGCACCAGCGCGTCAGCAGCGACGAACGTGTACGGCCCGGCATCCAAGGGCCGGCTGCGGAACGCCTCGACCGCGGTGTCGAGTTCCTTGGCCATCACCGACACCTGCGACTTCGACAACGACGTGATGCCCAGGGTGTCGACCAGCTTGTCCATCCGCCGCGTCGAGACACCCAGCAGATAACAGGTCGCGACCACCGTGGTCAACGCCCGCTCGGCCCGCTTGCGGCGCTCCAGTAGCCAGTCCGGAAAGTAGGAACCCTGCCGCAGCTTGGGAATCGCCAGATCCAATGTTCCTGCACGGGTGTCGAATTCGCGATGCCGGTAACCGTTGCGCTGGTTGGTCCGCTCGGTGCTCCGCTGCCCATAGTCCGCACCGCACAGGGCGTCGGCTTCCGCACCCATCAGGGTGTGGATGAACGTCGACAACAGATCGCGCAGCACGTCGGGGTGAGTGGTGGTGAGTCGTTCGGCCAGCATCGTGGGCAGGTCGATATCGTGGGCAGTGGTCATCGCGTTGATTCCTTTGCTCGAGTGACTTTGGCGGGTCTCTCGAAGAATCACGCGATGACCTTCAATCACTCGGCTACGACACGCGCACAAGAATCACAGTGTGCTTAAATTCTCACTTTTATGTCCAATTGGACACGGATGGACATTTGAGTTGAGAAATGGACATCAAAACGACTTCACCTCCTACTTAGGGGGATCGGTCTCCTTTAGCGCGACCTGCTCAACGTTTGAGACCCTGGTGGGTAGGCAGTTTCGTCGAGCGGCGCTCAGCCCGCCGCCCAAGGTCGAGCGCTACAACCGCACCCTGCATACCGAGTGGGCCTACCGACAGGTGTTCAGCACCAACGACGCTCGTTGCGCGGCCCTTGCCCCTGGCTCGAGGGCTCCGCTCAATGTCGTACGAAAGCGGCGCGCGTCACCCGACCGTCGCCGACGGCAACGCTTTCCAGCATGTCGTCGGGTACCGTTGCCTATCGAATGTCTCTGCTAGGGTGGATGATTCACCGCCGGTTCTGCAAGTTCGGTGATCGCCGGTCGGCCACGCAGTGACACCGCCCCCCGCATCAGCCAGTGCTTGGTTTCGGCTACTCGGGCATGAGCGAGTGCACCGCCGGATGCCAAGATCCTACCGTCGCGATCCTTGGCAAGATCGGCTAAGCGCGCTGCCTCGTTGACGGCGTCTCCAACAACGGTGTATTCGTAGCGGTTTTCCGCGCCGATGTTGCCTGCGAACACTGCACCGGCGGCCACCCCGATGCCGAAGTCCACGATCGGCAGTTTCTTCAGTTGCGTTCCCAGCGCGCGCGCCGTGGCGAGCGCCGCCGATGTGGGGTCCTCGATGCCAAGGGGTGCCCCGAAGACCGCAAGAACGGCGTCGCCCTGGAACTTGTTGATCAGGCCGTTCCGTTGGTGAACGGCCGCAACCACGATGCCGAAGAAGCCGTTCAGGATCTCCGCCACCTGCTCTGGCGGCCGGGATGCAGCAAGCGCCGTTGATCCCACCAGATCGACGAAGAGTATGGCGACGTCTCTAACCTCCCCTGCCAAGGAGCCATCCTGTTGAAGTGCCTGCCGAGCGACGTCGGCACCCACGTGACGTCCGAACAGGTCACGCAGTTGTTCACGCTCCTCCAGCCCGGCCACCATCCGGTTGAAACCAACCTGGAGTCGGCCGATTTCGGATGGTTCGTACACCTCGACGAGAGGGGCGCCCTGACCGTGCCCCACCTCGGTCATCGCGACGATGACGTCGCGGACGGGGTCTGATATCGAGCGTGCGACCAAGACCATCGCGCGACATCCCGCGGTAAGTGACACCGCGGACAACAGCAAGATCGGCGTGGCGATGGGAGCCGACCTCGGCACGAACCAGCCATTCGAGCGCGACAGGACGACCAGCGCGATCCCGGCGGTGGGCAGTGCACTGAACAAGATCCACGTAATCATCACCCGGGCCAGGACGCCCGGCATGTCGGCAGTCGGGATTGCGGACTTCATCGATGCCGCCAGGATCGGGCGCAACGTCCGTTGCGTGATCAGGTAGCCCATGGAGGCGGTGGCGGCGCCCCCGAAGAGAATCGCGGTACCGATGATGCAGGCGACGTCGCTGCCCGCACCCACGTTGACCCCCGCGAACACGGCGCCACCGGCAGCCCAGATGCCGAACTGGACGGCAGTTTGACGGGGTGCGATCCGCATCGCCGAGCGCTGTTGGGCGGCCGTCGGCTCGACGCCGTCGGCGAACCACCGAAAGGATGGAACCATGTTCATCACCCCCGCCACCGCGCCAACGGTTGCCGAAATGGTGACCAGAACACACAGTGCGATGAGGTTGCGGCGGGTGGAGATCAGTCCGGAATCCCCACCCGCGGTTCTGGTGAGTGAGACGATCACCAACGACACGGCCCCGGCAGCGAGGACGTGGGCGGACGTCAAACCGGCCGCGTAGCTGGCTCCGAGCCGAACGGCCACTTCGCGCCTGCTCGCCACCTACGTCACTTTCTGGAGTGACCCGGTCGACGAGGACCCGGCTCGCGCACGACGCTCGCACGCGGGCCAGAGGGCCAACCGCTCAATGCGCTCAACCGTTGTCGCCCATCCGAAAGCCCTGCGATGGACCGTGCAACGTTGCCGGCGGCGGCATGGAGGGCCTTTGCGCCGCAAAGGCCATTAGCGTGTCGCGTAACGACAACCGCTCGCGCATTCAGCTGGCGATGCCCCCGTGCTACGAGGTCCACGCCAGTTCGACCCGTTGCCACCCATTGAGCAGCGCTGACGGATTGCGTTGCAGGGCAGCGTCTGTCAGCTCGAGGTGGTCGAGGTGGGGTAGCAATCCGCCGACCGCGGCCCGCACCTCCTGGCCGGCCAGGTGTGCGCCCAGGCAGAAATGGATGCCGTGACCGAAGGAGAGGTTCTTGGCCGCCGGGCGGGTGATCAGGAATCGGTCGGGGTCCTCGAAACGCCGATCATCGCGGTTGGCAGCCGCCATGTGGAGCGCGAGAATGGCCCCCTTCGGGATTGTCGTACCCGCGACCTCGGTCGCCTCGGTCGCCTCACGAAAGGCAAACTGGATCGGCGCGGTCAACCGATTCGCCTCATCGACCGCACTGGGCAGCAGCGACGGATCGTCGAGCAATAGCTGGAGTTGGTTGGGGTTGGCAAGCAACTCGACCACGGTGTTGCCGATGAGGTTCGTCGACGTCTCGTTGCCCGCGACCATGATCGTGATCGCTACCATCAAGGTTTCGACGTTGCTCAGCGACTCGTTGTCGATCGCCGCCACCATCGCGCTGACCAAGTCGTTGCGCGGCTCCCTGCGGCGGGCCTCGATCAGTGGCACGAAGTAGGTGCTGAATTCCTTGACGTTGGCCAGCATCAGCTCACCGCGTTCGGCGGGGTTGTTGAACTCGCCGCCGGCGGCCG
Source organism: Mycobacterium sp. (assembly GCA_025963385.1). Taxonomy (GTDB): domain Bacteria; phylum Actinomycetota; class Actinomycetes; order Mycobacteriales; family Mycobacteriaceae; genus Mycobacterium. The sequence continues at coordinate 58,174 of JAOPUT010000006.1, read as the reverse complement.
CGGCGAAGCCGTCGGACCAGCGCTTGGCTCGCCCGTACTCGCTGCGGTCGATGCCCAGGATGTGACAAATCATCTCGACCGGCAGCGGAACGGCCAATCGCTCGACGACATCGAAACTGGGTTCTTGGTCGATGCCGCCCAGGCACCGGTCGACGATGCCGTTGATCGCCGCGGACATGTCCTTGATGCGCGCGGGTGTGAAACCCCTGCTCACGATTCGGCGCATACGGGTGTGCTGGGGCGGGTCCGCGGCTGCGATCGTCTTGGCGGACGCCATTTCCTCCATGTCGACGGGAATCCCTGCGGCCAAGGCCATCAGGCGCTCGATGACCTCGGGTTTCATCTCCGCGTCCGAGGGCGGCGCGGAGTCGCCTTCGTAGGGGTTGGGACGCGATGAGAACACCGTGGGGTTCGATTGCACGGCTTTTACGTCGTCGAAGCGCGAGATCACCCAGATGTTCGAGCCGGTTTGATAGACGGGGAACCGTTCCCGTAGCTCTCGGTAAATTTCCGGCAACGCGTCGTGCGGGCCCGGCTTGAATGGCTCGAACTTCAGGTCACTTCCAGCGGGCGACAATGTCTCTCCTGATGCTCGGCGAAAACTGCGTCGATTGATTGGGTAGCGGGCGCGGGAGCGCTTGCTACAAGCAACATGTGCGTAATAGTAGAATGGCATTTGCGTAGAGGGCAAGGATCGGTAGAGTAAAGCGGCACGTGAGATGGTCCGTGTCGTGGCGCCAAAGGCTCGATGGGAGTGAGACATGTTCCCAGCGAAGGTCGCAGAAGTGGTGGTCATCGGTCCCACCGCCGACGCCGGTCCATTGGGCGCCGCGATCAGGGATGCGGTGAACGCATGGAACCTTGCGAGCGCTCAACGCCACCGCATGGTGCTCCTCCGCGGCGCGGCGCAACGCGCCGAGGATCTCGATCCGTGTGACGTGGTCGTCGGCGTCTTCGACCCCAAGCAAACCGGCGTCGACATATTGGGTGAAGTGCTCCGCGCGAGGCGCGCCGGCAAGGTGGTGCTTGTCTGGCTCATCGCCAAATCGCCGCCGGGCGGAACGTGTTCTGGCGAGGACGGCGCGCTAGTGAACCTGGCCCACCAGCTGAGGGCCCTCGGAGTTAGTCCTCGGTACCTCGGGGAGGGTGACCGTGACGTCGAGTCCCGCATGCGCAGCGCGCTCAACGACGATTTGAGCTCTTCGATTCTGCGCGCACTGACGGCAGGTGCCGACTGGACCATGCCGGAGCGCCAGGTCACTACATGCCGGACGCCGGTGCCGCAGCTCGGCCCGTACATCTGGGGCGTGACCGTTGTAAATGACGGCACCTCCTTGGCCGTCCGGCTGACGGTGTCGGTGCAGGCGGTCGACGCCGAAGGCGACCTCGTTACCGGTGGTGCCGTGCGCTCGAGACAGTCGACGGTCGACGTCTTCTCCAAGCTGAGAGTTGCTCGGTGGCCTCAAGAGCATGGGCCGATGCTCGACGTCGATCCGGCGGCACTCGCCCGGCGGCGGTCGTTCCTGACCACGCCGATGAACGTTCTCGCGGCCCACACGGCGCTGGACTTCCCATCCTGGTTGCGACCGCGGCAACACGCGTCGGCTCTCTATGAGCTGCGACCCGACGCCTCCCCCCGAGTCCACATCCAGTTCGAGGACGAGGCAGGCTGCATGTGGTCCAGAACCAACGACGATGAGCCCCAACAGCTTTCGCCATCACCCACTAGCCGCAATCAATTAGTCCGCAGCACGGTCACCAGCTAGCACATCGGAAGGCAACCCCTCGTGTCCTCGGGTATCGACGAGAGCGGCCCCGTCCCGTCCTACGACGTCGTCGGCGGCTGGACAGACCTGTCCGCCATCCCTGGCGCGGCGTCGTGTTGGGTGCACAACGCCCTCGTCACCACCGATGGCGGGGAGGTCATCGCCTTCCATGGCGGGCGACTCGTCGCGTTCGATACCGACGGTCACCTGCTACGGGTGGTGGAGACCGACCTAACCGAAGGCCATGGCATCACGTTGGTCCGCGAGGGTGATGAGGAATTCCTCTGGGTCAGCGACCCTGGATTCGTCTTCGATTGCAGCGCTGGGGACGGCGACCCGGACTGGGCTTCCCTGTTCGGCAAGGGCGTGCGCTGCCAGACCGCGGAACCAAGGGTGGTGAAGATGACCCTGGACGGGCAGATCCGCGCCGAGCTGGCGATCCCGGTTCAGGACCCGGCGATTCCGGCCGGCCCAATGGGTCCCTATTGTCCCTGCGGCTGCGCCGTGGACGAAGAGCGGTTCGGTGGAACCGGCGACATCTGGGTCGCCGACGGATACGGATCCGGTCTGGTACACCGCTACGACAAGCACGGAAACCACCTGTCGACAGTGACGGGCGAAGAAGGAACTGGACGGCTCCTGTGCCCCCACGCGATCTTCATAGACCGCCGAAACGACAAGACCCCGGAGCTCTACATCGCCGACCGCATCAACGTGCGCGTCCTGGTCTACGACTTGAAGGGCCGATACCTGCGGACCTTTGGTGAGACCTTCTTGAACAGCCCCAGTGACTTCGCGCAGTGGGGTCAGTTGCTGGTCGTCGCCGAGCTCTACCAGCGGTTGGCCGTCCTGAGTCCCGACGACGAGTTGCTCGGATACCTCGGCGCCGACCCGGATCCCGACGCCGAGCAAGGGTGGCCGACCCGGCCGGGATGGCCCAACGCACTGGCCGACGACGGCCGCACCGAGACCCCTCAGCTGCCCCGGCACGACCGATTCAACTCACCGCACGCCGTCACGGCCGACGCCGATGGCAACCTCTATGTCTCGGAGTGGCTGCTCGGCGGGCGCTACACCAAACTCGCCATTCATCGTTGACCGTCTGGGCCGCCCTCAGATCCGTTCGAGGACCAGCGCGGAGCCCATCCCGCCCCCCGCGCACATCGTCACCACACCGATCCGCGCGTCGCGGCGGGCAAGTTCGTGGACGATCGACACCACCAGCCGGGCACCGGTCGCGGCGATCGGGTGACCGAGGCTGATCCCGCTGCCGTTGACGTTCACGATCGACTCGTCCAATCCGAGGTCGCGTGTACAGGCCACGGCCATCGTGGCGAATGCCTCGTTGATCTCAACGAGGTCGACGTCGTCCAGGGTGAGACCGCTGCGCTCGAGCGCCGGGGGGATCGCCGTCACCGGGGCCATCCCGGTGTGCGCGACGTCCACGCCAACCGACGCCCAGCCTCGGATCCGGGCCAGCGGTGTCAGTCCATGGCTGGCGGCGAAGTCGGAGCTGCCGAGCACCAGCGCTGCAGCGGCATCGTTGACGCCCGCGGAGTTTCCCGCGGTGACGACGGCACCGGGGATTTCGGGGTGCAGGACCTTGAGCCCGGCCAGCGCTTCGGGGGTGGTCTCGCGCGGGTGTTCGTCGGTGTCGAACACCGCCTCGCCGTTCCCAATCGGGACGCCGACGATTTCGTCGTCGAAGTAGCCATTGGCGATGGCGTTGAGTGCGCGCTGCTGCGAGCGCAGCGACCAGGCGTCGGCCTGCTCGCGGGTGACGTGGTGCAACCGGGCGGTGTTCTCCCCGATCGTGACCGACATGTCGAAGGCGGGCACCCCGGGGGCGTCGGGATGACTCTGCGGTGACCATCGGCTGGGTTCCTGCTCACCGGGCAACACCTTGGTGAGCCGGGGCATCGTGCTCGCACTCTCGGTGCCTCCGGCGACGATGGCGTCGGCCATGCCGGCCATGATGGTGGCGGCCGCCAATTGCACGGCGGTCGCGCCCGAGGCGCAGTGCCGGTTGATCGCCACCCCCGGGACATTGGTCATGCCGAGGCGGATCGCGATGTTGCGGCCGATCACCCCGCCGCCCTGCAGGGACTCGGCGAGGAAGAGGTCGTCGAGTTCAGCGGCCGGGACCTGGGAGCGCCGTACCGCCGCGCCCACGGCGACCTCGGCGAGCTGGTAGGCATCCACCGAGGTCAGAGGTCCCTTGCGGGCCCGCCCGATCGGTGTTCGCGCGGCGGAGAGGATGAACGCATCAGGCATCGTTGTCGCTTCCGGTGATGGGATCGGTGAGGTGGGGCAGGTCCGGCCGGGCGGATGCCGCCGTCGACTCCGTGGCGAGCAGGTCGGCGAGCAGTTCGCGCCGCAGGACCTTTCCAGTGGAGGTCTGTGGCAGCGCGTTGCGGATGACGAGCAGCGCCGGCGTCTTGGAGCCGCGCAGCCGGCTGCGCACCCAGTGGCGCAGCTCCTCGGTTCCGACGTCGTGGCCGGGCCGCAGCACCACTGCGGCCGCGATGTCCTGACCCCAGTGCTCGTCGGGAATGCCGAGCACGGTGGCCTCGGCGACGGCGGGATGGTCGAGCAGGACGTCCTCGATCTCGGCAGGCGCGATGTTCTCACCGCCGCGGATGATGGTCTCGTCGGTGCGCCCTTCGACGAACAGGTAGCCCTCCTCGTCAACCCAGCCGCGATCACGGGTGGCGAACCAGCCGTCGCCGTCGAGCAGACTGCCGGCGCCGCGATACTCTCCGGACACCTGCTCGCCGCGGACGTGGATGTCGCCGGCAGCGCCCGCGGGTAGCGCCCCCCGGGGACCGCGGATCTGGACCTCGATGCCGGGCAAGAGTCGACCGGCAGAGCCCAGTCTGGCGCGGGCGACCGGATCACCGTGCAGCGCGGCGCGGTGATCATCGGGGCCGAGGACGGCGATGGTGGAGCTGGTCTCGGTCAAGCCGTAGGCATTGACGAAGCCCACCTCGGGCAACAGCCCAATCGCGCGCTCCAGCACGGGGACGGGCATCTTCGCGCCGCCGTAGGCCAGCGACTTCAGGGTCGGCACGTCCGCAGTAGTCGCCCCCGCGAGATGGTCGGCGATCTTGGCGAGCATGGTCGGAACCAGCAACGCGTGGGTGATGGCCTCGGCTCGGACGCAGTCCAACCAACCCTGGGCGGTGAAGGTCTCCAGGTAGACCACCCGCCGGCCGGCATAGACGTTGCTGAGCAGATTGGAGACGCCGGCAATGTGATAGGGCGGGACGCTGACGATCACGGCGTCGTGTTCTGCGGCGGCACCGAACTCGATGCTGCCGAGCAGGTAGGACATCAAGTGGCGGTGGCGCAGCACCGCGGCCTTGGGCGCGGAGGTGGTGCCGCTGGTGTAGAGCAGCACCGCCACGGCGTCGGCATCGTCGGACCACGGTGAGAACTCATCGCCTGGGGCAGCACAGGCCGCCTGCCACTCCGCCATGGTCACCGTGTCGGCGTGGGTAGGTGGGTCCAGGTCGGAGAGCACCACCGCGTCTGGATGGTGCGCGAGGAGTCGTTCCAGCGCGTCGGGGCCGAGGCGATAATTGAGCGGGACCAGCGGGATGCCGGCCCAGGCGGCGGCGAACAGGGCTACGGCGAAGTCATCGGTATTGACTCCGAGGTAGACGAGCTCTTGGGCGTCGCGTGCCGCGAGCAGGCGGGCCCCACGAGCGGCCCGGTCGAGAAGGGCCGGGTAGGTCAGTCCGGCTTGATTGGACACGGTCGCCCGTCGTCGTGGGCCGACGCCGACCCGGTCGGGCATGCCCGTTGCCGCCATGTCCAGCAGGGTCAGAACGTTCACCCCAACCGTCCCTAGTCCGAGGCCGGCAGCGCGGTGGGCGCCTTGACGGTCAACGGTCGCCCGTCGGCGGTGAGCACGCCAGGGCCCGCCTTGGTGCACAACACTTCCAACGCCGTGTCGCTGTCGACGTAGCGTTTGCCGAGCAGGGTGTCGTTCGCGCTGCTCGCGCTAGACGTAGCTGCAGCGGCGAGGTTCGTCGTCATAGGCTGGCCACCGCAGGACAACTCGACCGGACTCGCGGCAGGTCGCACGATGATGATCTCGGTGCTACCTACCGCACTACGGAGCCGCTTTCCCGGCGTGAGGTCGGTCATCGATCACCTTTCGTCGTGCCGCCTGCCGGCGCGCACGCCGTAGCCGCGGCGGCGCGGGGCGCACTCGGGAGCGGGGCCCGGTCGCTGGGTCTATCGCAGAGGTGGCCTCAGGCCCAGAAGTTGTAAAGAGTGCGGGCGTTGAGCTCGACGATCTTGCGTGCCTCGTCGTCGGGTACGTCGATCAGATGCTCGGCGAGCAACTTACGGGTGTGCGGCCAATTGGAATCCGAGTGCGGATAGTCGCTTTCGAACATGATGTTGTCCACGCCGATGCGGTGGCGCTGCTCGATCCCGGACTGGTCGGAGATGAAGCATCCGTAGATGTGCTCGCGGAACAATTCCGAGGGCAGCTTGTCGGCGTTGATGTCACACCAGTACTTGTGCCGGCCCCAGGAATAGTCGATCCGTTCCAGCAGATACGGCATCCAGCCGATGCCACCCTCGGACAATGCGACCTTCAGGCCGGGGAACTTGTAGAAGACCTCCGACATCAGCAGGTCGACGGTTGCCATCATCGAGTTCAAGCCGAACAGTGCAATCCCAATGAACAGGTCGCCGTCGCGAGCGAGACCCTGCGGCATCCCCCCGGAACCGAAGTGCATCGACAGCGGCAATCCGGCTTCCTCGCACACGGCGAAGACCGGATCCCAGTGATCGGTGTGATACGAGGGCAGTCCGATCTTGTGGGGGGCCTCGATGAAGGAGATGGACTTGGCGCCCTTGGCTGCGGTCCGTTCGATCTCGGCCACCGAGGCCTCGACGTCCCAGAACGGAACCATCATCAACGGAATCTGGCGTTCGGGGGCGTAGCCGCACCATTCCTCGAGGATGAAGTCGTTGTAGGCGCTGATGCAGATCTTGGCGAACTCCTTGTCGCTGGCCGTGTGAAAGGTACTGCCGGCGAACCCACCGAAGTTGGGAAAGCACAACTGAGCCCAGACACCCTCGACATCCATGTCCTTGATGCGGTCGCTGATGTCATGACAGCCCGGCAGCATGTCGTCGTAGCTGCGCGGATCCATCCCGAAGTCCCGCGGGTGCTTTCCGGCGACGGCGTTGAGCGCGAAGTTGCCGGACTGCTTGCCCTCGTAGAGCCAGGTGTCGTTGCCGTCGGGCAGCTTGACGATGCGCGGAGCCACGTCCGCGTACTTCGTGGGCACCCGGTCCAACCAGACACGGGGGTGCTCGATGACGTGGTCGTCGACCGAGATGATCTTGGCATCGTCGGGCAGCATGCGGGTTCCCCTCCTGAAAGATCAGTGCAGAATGCTACTTCCCTCACAGTAGGACTATGAGTGCAATTTTTGCAACGAACATATTCTTTATTTGCCTACTGGCAGTCCCGAACTTAGTCGGTCCGGATTCGCAACGCTTGCTTCGGGCAGGCGGTGACGGCATCGCGGACGGCGGCCTCGAGTGCTGGCGGGGGCTCGGAATCGACGATGTCGACCACCTCGTCGCCGGCCAGGTCGAAGATGTCGGGAGCTGCTGCCACGCACAATCCGTTGGCCTCGCAGAGATCAGGGTCGACGGTCACCTTCATGTTCTGAAGTAGACCATCACCCTCTTTTGAGGACAACTATAAATTCCTCATGCGCATGTAAGAGCCTTCCCTTGTGGCACACTGTCGATGTCGGAACGGCTACTTGGATGGCCGCGCAGCAGCTACAGGGTGGGTAATACCGGTATGAACGAGGCTGTCATCGTCGATGTCGTGCGACTCGCGTCGGGTAAGGGCAAGCCGGGTGGTGCGCTGGCGGGCTGTCATCCCGTCGAACTGCTGCGCCAGGTGCTGTCCACGCTGGTGCTCCGCAACGACCTGGACCCCGGCCGCATCGACGACGTCATCGCCGGCTGCGTGGAACAGGTCGGCGAGCAGAGTTTCAACATCGCCCGCAGCGCCGCGCTAGCCGCTGGCTTCCCGGACTCAGTGCCCGCGACCACCGTGGACCGCCAGTGCGGTTCCAGCCAACAGGCCGTCCACTTCGCCGCTCAGGGCGTCATGGCCGGCGCCTACGACATCGTGATCGCCTGCGGCGTGGAATCGATGAGCCGAGTGCCGATGGGCACGGCGTCCGCCGGTGTGGACACCTTCGGACCGAGCGTCGCCGCGCGATATCCGCAAGGCCTGGTCAAGCAGGGGGTGGCCGCCGAACTGGTCGCGGCGCGCTGGAAGCTGGACCGGGATTCGCTGGACGCATTCGCCGTCACCTCCCACCAACGGGCCGCCTCCGCGGTCGCCGCGGGACGCTTCGCCCACGAGATCGTCCCCATGCCCCTTCCCGACGCGGACGTGCCGCAGGTGCACACCGTCGACGAGACGATCCGGTCGGGCACCACCGCCGAGGCACTCAGCGGACTCAAGCCCTCCTTCGCCTCGCCGGAGGCCGCCACACGGTTCCCCACTCTGGACTGGCGGATCACCCCCGGCAATTCCTCGCCCTTGACCGACGGAGCGTCAGCCGCCTTGATCATGAGCGAACAGATGGCGGTAGCGTGCGGGCTGCGCCCGCGCGCCCGTTTCCACGCGTTCGCCGTGGCCGGCGATGATCCACTCGCCATGTTGACCGCACCCATTCCGGCGACGAAGAGGGTGCTGCACCGCGGCGGGCTGAGCCTCGAGGAGATCGACGCCTACGAGGTCAACGAGGCGTTCGCCTGCGTGCCAATGGCCTGGGCGCAGGAACTGGGCGCCGACCCCGCCCGCCTCAACCCGTGGGGCGGGGCGATTGCGTTGGGCCATGCACTGGGATCTTCGGGCACCCGGCTGCTCGCCACCCTCCTCAACTATCTGGAATCCATGGGCGGCCGCTACGGCCTGCAGACCATGTGCGAGGGCGGCGGGATGGCGAACGCGACCATCATCGAGCGGCTCTAGGGACAACGAGGTCAATCAGTGAGGAGAGCGTGCGATGAGCGTTGACAACGTCCTGGTAATCACCGGGGGTGCGGGCGGCATGGGGCTCGCGTGCGCCCGCGCGCTCGCCGACCGCGGTCGCCTGCTGTTGGTGGATCTGCGCGAGGACCTCCTCGAACAGGTGCGCAAGACCCTGACCGCCCACGGTGCCGAGGTGGACACGCTGCGTTGCGACGTGACCTCGCCAGCCGACATCGCCGCGGTCGCCGAACGCGTGGGCGAGTTGGGCCGGCTGCGTTGCCTCGTGCACACCGCGGGCGTCTCCCCGGAGATGGCCGATCCGGCCACCGTGCTCGAAGTCGACCTGGCCGGATCGGTGCGCATCACCGACGCCCTCTTCCCGTTGGTCAACCCGGGCTGCTCCGCCATTCTGATCGGATCGATCGCCGGTTACAGCGACGTCCCCACGGCTGTGGAACCGTTGCTCGACGATCCATTGGCCGAGGGGTTTCTCGCTGCCGTCGAAGTGGCCCTCGGCGAGCAGGCGCTGGACAGCGCCACGGCCTATGTGCTGGCCAAACGTGGCGTGACCCGACTCGTCGAACGCTTGGCAACGCCCTGGGGTCAGATAGGTGGGCGTACCGTCTCGATCTCGCCCGGTCTGATCGACACTCCCATGGGCCGACTGGAGCTCGACCGCCAACCCATCGTGCCGATGATGGTCGAGGTCACACCGGTGAAACGCCCGGACCGGCCGCTGCCAGGGCGTCCCGAGGACATCGCCGCCGCGGTGGCGTTCCTGGAGTCCGACGCCGCGGCGTTCGTCTCCGGCTGCGACCTACGCGTGGACGGCGGACTCGTCGGTGCCGGCAAACACCTGATGGGAGTAGGGCAATGACGACGGCCAAGACCCAGTGGATCGACCCGGAGATCGCCGAGAATTTGCGCGGCTTCCCCGACTTCGACTTCTCCGCCGACAACATTCCGGCCATGCGCGCCGGGACCATGTTCGAGCCGCAGTCGGCATCCGACGTCGAGCGGGTGGAACTCACCGCCGACCACGGCGGGGTCGCGCTGTCGCTCCTGCGACCCGTCGACTCCGCCGACGAACTGCCCGTCCTGTACTGGATGCACGGCGGCGGCATGGTGATCGGCAACCGGCACATGGACGACGCCCGTCTGATCGAGTGGTGCCGCTGGCTGGGTTGCGTTTGCGTCAGCGTCGAATACCGGCTGGCACCCGAAACGCCCTACCCCGTGCCGTTGGACGACTGCGAAACCGGACTGCGCTTCCTTCTCGAGCACGCCCACGAATTGGGCATCGACCCGCGTCGGATCGGGATTGCCGGACGCAGCGCCGGCGGCGCGCTGGCCGCTGGCCTGGCCCTGCGGTGGCGGGATCGCGGAGAAGCCCCGCTGGCGTTTCAGTACCTGGAGTATCCCATGCTTGACGATCGTGGCCTGACGGTCTCCAGCCAGCTACCGGGACTGCCGATATGGTCTCGCGAATCCAACGCATTCGGCTGGTGCAGCTACCTCGCCGAGCGGTACGGCACCGATGACGTGCCCGCGGATGCGGCACCGGGTCGGGCCACCGAGTTGGGGGGGCTGCCAGCGACGTTCGTCGGTGTCGGCACGGCAGACTGTCTGCGCGACGAGTCGATCGACTTCGCGGCGCGACTGTGCCGGGCAGCGGTTCCCACCGAGTTGCACGTCTACGCCGGCGCCGTGCACGGCTTTGACATGTTCGCCGACACCGCGGTCGCCCGTACCGCCGCCCGCGACGGGGCCGACTGGCTGGCCAGGCAGTTCGGCTGACCCGCCGCTAGCCGGTCGCGTGCTCCAGCGCTGCAGTGAGCCGTTCGTGGTGCAGGTAGGGATCGCCGAACAAGACTTCGTTGGCCTTGGCGACGCTGGCGGCTTCCTCGGCGTCCTTGGCGTCGGCCGCCACCGCCATCGCGGCGTAGTAGGTCGCTGCCCGCGAGGCCTGCAGCCACATCCGCATCGTCGCGCACTTGTGCTTGACCGCTTGGAAGCTGCCGATGGGGCGCCCGAACTGGACCCGCAGCTTGGCGTACTGCACGGTCATCTCCAGCACGGCCGCGCCGACACCGACATTGTCGGCGCTGATCAGGACTGCGCCTCAACGATTCTGGTGGCTCAGCGCCGCCTCGGCGGCGCCTCCGGCGTGCTGCAGCGGCGACGACGGCACCGCCACGTCGTCCAGCGTTACCTCGTCGAGGCGCCGGGTGACGTCGATGGTGCGTTGGCGTTGCACGGTGATGCCGGCGGCCCCTCGGTCAAGGAGGGTCCTCGCGTTCTGATCGTGAGATCGCCAGTGCGACAAGCGAACTGCCGATCAACGGGGGCTCGCGGGGCAGTCCAAGCGACCGTTCGGCGATGATGTTGCGCAGTACCTCGTTGGCGCCGCTGGCGATCGTGGAGGGCGCGCGAGTACAGGAAGGCGTCCTGCCACCAGCCGCCAGCGATCGCATCGGGGTCCGCGTCGGTGAGCAGTCCATCGGTGCCTTGTAGGCCGAGGCCGAATTCGGTGAGCTCGAGGTTGGTCTCGCTGTAGAGGATCTTGGCCAGCGGCGCGTCGCCGGGATCTGCCTCACCGCTCAACGTCCGCGACAGGTTGTACTGGCCGAGTCGGACGTTGACCCGCGCGGCCGCGTAGAGGCGGCCGACGTCTTGGCGGACGGCGTCGTTCTCCAGGGCCGGACGCGATCCGCGCCGCAAGGTCCGTGCCATCGACACGGCGTCGCCGAGCGTGCGGAGCATGACGATGCCTGCGGTGCCGACGCTGGAGCGCTCCTCGACGAGGCTGGTGGTGGCGACCTTCCAGCCGTCGTCGATGCCGCCGAGGACGTTGTCGGCGGGGATCCGGACGTCATCGAAGAAGACTTCGTTGAAGTCGCTGGTGCCGGTGATCTCGCGCAGTGGTCGCACGTCGACGCCGGGGCTGCTCATGTCCAGGACGAAGGCGGTGATGCCAGCATGTTTGGGGGCGTCGGGGTTCGTGCGGGCCAACAGGTAGCCGAGTTGCGCGTGTTGACCGTTGGTCGTCCACACCTTTTGACCGTCGACGACGAAGTGAGCGCCGTCGCGACGGGCACGGGTGGACAGGCGGGCCAGGTCGCTGCCCGCGCTGGGCTCGCTGAACAGCTGACACCAGATGTCCTGGCCGGTCCGGATCCGGGGCAGGTAGCGCTGCTGTTGGTCTGGGCGTCCGCAATGGATGAGGGCGGCGGCGGCGAGCAGTCCGGCGCCGATGGGGGTTGGCACTCGGGCACGGGCCATTCTCGCCCACGATCGTCGCGCGGACCGCGTCCCTGGTTCCGGTGCCGCCCCATTCGGTGGGCCAATCGGCACCGACGTACCCGGCGTCGAACAAGTGGGCGGTCCAGGTCGGCCTTAGCGGTGGTGTGCACCCTGGGGCGGTGGGCTCGCAGGAGTGCTCGGACCTCGGCACGGAACTGGTCGAGCTCGGGATGCGCCAGCTTCATCGGTCAGCCCATCGCATCAGTGCCTCGTCTCCATCAGTTGCCTCGTCGCAGCAGCAGCGCTCCCCCAGGGGTGCCTCCGCCGGTGGTCACGACCGCGACCTGGGCGCCGTCGACCTGACGGCCGGCGGCCTCGCCCCGTAGCTGCGCGATCGCCTCGGCGAGGAACCCGAAGCCGTGGGTACGCCCGGCGGAGAGCTGACCGCCGTGGGTGTTGAGCGGGAGCTTGCCGTCCAGCGCGATGGTCGCTCCCCCGTCGAGGAAGTCGGCGGCCTCGCCAAGACCGCAGAACCCGAGCGCCTCCAGCCAGGAGACCGCGTTGAAGGTGAATCCGTCATAGAGCTCGGCGACGTCGACGTCGTCGGGCCGCAGGCTGGTCCTGGTCCACAGGTGCGCGGCCGGACCCAGGACCTGGGGCTCGTGGGTGAGGGTGTCCTGGTCCCAGGAGATCCGCTCGACGATCTGGGTGCCCACGGCTTCGACCAGGACCGACGGCTTGGGTCGGTCGGCAGCCGTGTCGATCGCGGACACGATCACCGCGATCGCTCCATCACAGGGAACGTCGCAGTCATAGAGGCCGAACGGCGAGCTGATCATCCGTGCCGACAGATAGTCGTCCAGGCTAAGGGGGTCGCGGTAGATGGCGGCCGGGTTGCGGGCAGCGTTCGCGCGCGCCGTGAGGGCGATTGGTGCCAGCGTCGAGGCGCGGTCACCGCCGTAGCGCCAGAAGTAGTGCGAGGCGTTGACACCGATCCAGTTGGCGGCCGACATGGCGCCGTACGGGGCACGCCACTCGAACATGCCCGACGCTCCTCGGCTGCCCCCGGACCTCGACGTCGCGGCTCGGGCCAGTGTGGTGTGCGTGGACTCCCACACGGTTCGGAAGCACAGTACGTGCCGGCACAACCCTGCCGCGACGGCGAGCATGGCGGCTACGACGCTCCCGCTGGGCCCCGGTGTCTCACCCCCGCCGCTGATCCAGGTGGGATGTATGCGGAGCGCCTCTTCCACGGCGGTGACCCCACCCTCGGACATTCCGCCGACCAGTCCGCCGGGATAGGTGCACAGGCCGTCGATGTCGGCCAGGGTCAGTCCCGCGTCACCGACCGCGCGTAGGCACGCCGTCACGGTCAGCGACAGTGGGTCGACCATGAGACGGCGTCCGATCGTGGAGCTGCCGACCCCGGTCAGTGCGACCTCGTCTTCGAACTTGTGACTCGTCACCATCGAGCGCACGCCGCGGGTCAGATCGCGGGGCTCGGGGACCGGCCCGGGCTCGGGGGTCTCGGTGTCCGGCTCGAACAGCGGAATCCAAACCCCGTCGTGCTGCTCGAAGACCACCTTGACCCGAAGCCCGATGGCCACGTGCTCGGGTGGGCAGCCGACGATGTTGGTGGTCAAGCGGGCGCAGGAGTCTTCGACAAGGGCGACGACCGCGACGACGTAGGGCGGCGGGAACCGCGGCAGCCACTGTTGCTCGTTGACGGTGAACCCAGCGACCGTCGCACGGCCCGAGACCGGTGTCATCACGATGTCGACGCCGTGGCACCGGGGACAGATCGGCTGCGGCGGGTGGTGATACCGGCTGCAGGATTGGCACTGGGCGATCCGGAGCCGCCCGTCGGCGCCGCTGGTCCAGAACGGCTCGCTGCTGATGCTTGGCTGCGGCAACGGCCGCACCACCCGCTCGGCTGGGCCAGGCTTTGTCATTGCACCTCCGGTCGCAACGCACTGCATGCACAACGAACCGTACCAGTGCGAACATATGATCAGTCGTTTTAGTAGAAGCGTATTCTCCTCCTGAGTACAGTGACGACCTTGTAGGAGAACAATCAAGTCGTCGTGTCAGGCAGATGGAGGTTTACGTGAAGATCAAGGACAGTGCTGCGGTGATCGTCGGAGGCGCGTCCGGCATGGGGCGGGCGACCGCCGAACGTCTCGTGGAGCGCGGTGCGACTGTCGGCCTGCTGGATCTTCCGACGTCGGACGGCGCCGCCGTCGCCAAGGAGCTGGGCGCGTCGTTCCATCCCTGCAACGTCACCGATGGCGACGAGGTGGAGGCCACGTTGGCGGCGACCGTCGAGCAACTGGGAGCTCTGCACATTGCGGTCAACACGGCCGGGGGTGGAGTGTCGGCACGGACGCTGACCAAGAACGGACCGCACTCCCTGGACGCCTTTCGGTCCGTGATCGAGCTCAACCTGATCGCCACCTTCAACTTGAACAGGCTTCAGGCCTGGCACATGAGTCACAACGAGCCCGAGGACGGTGAGCGCGGCGTCATCGTCAACACCTCCTCGATCGCGGCCTTCGAAGGCCAGATCGGCCAGGTCGCCTACACGGCCGCCAAGTCCGGTATCGCCGGCATGACCCTGACCATGGCCCGTGACCTCGGCAGCCTGGGCATCCGGGTCACCGCCATCGCGCCCAGCCTGTTCGCCACCGGCATCACCTCGCGCATCCCCGAGCAGATGGCCGGCGAGCTGACCCGCGACGCCGCCTTCCCGCGTCGGATGGGCCGACCCGATGAGTACGCCGCCCTGGCGCTGGCTATCGTCGAGAACCAGATGCTCAACGGGTCCGCGATCCGGCTGGACGCCGGGCAGCGGTTCGCACCGAAGTAACGCGGAGACATCGTGGACCTGGGATTCGCCGACGCCACCGCAGTCATCGCCGGCGGCACCCGCGGCATCGGACTGGCGACTGCGATGTGCCTGGCCGAACACGGCGCACGGGTCGCCGTCATCGGCAGGAACGATGCCCGCGCGACCGAGACGGCGACGGCCTTGGAAACTGCCGGCAGCCCCGAGGTGCTGTCCTTTGCTGTAAATCTGGGCTCGGCGGACGACGTGGATACCGTCTTCGACACGGTCGCCGATCGGTGGGGTGCTCTCAACGTGCTGGTGAACGCCGCCGGGCCGGTGGGGGCCGGCCGCTTCGAGGATCTCGACGATGCCGGGTGGACGGCGGCGTTCGATTCGGGGGTCATCTCCACGGTGCGATGCGTGCGTGCGGCGTTGCCACTGTTGCGCGCCGCGCGCTGGGCCCGGGTGGTGAACGTGACGGCGATGTCCGTGCAACACCAGTCGGCCGGTTTGGTGAGCTACACCGCAGCCAAGAGCGCGCTGCTCAGCGTGACGAAGAACCTCGCCCGCAGCCTCTCGGGCGACGCCATCCTGGTCAACGCCGTCGCGCCGGGTCCGATCCTCACTGATTGGGCGCGACCGATGCTCGCCGCCGCGGATATCGCGGTCGACGACCCTGTCGGTGCCTTCGGCGTGCTCCGTCGCGATCACGGTATGCCGGTGGACTTGGGCCGGCTCGGTTTGCCCCACGAAGTGGCCACCGTCATCGCGTTCTGCGCCTCACACGCCAACACCTATATGACCGGCGCCCACCTCAACGTCGACGGCGGCAGCGACTTCCTCTGAGCGTGTGCCGTTCCGCCAGCGTCGCGCATCTCTAGGGGCGCCTGTTACCGCCGAGGACGGCTCCGCGGGAACCCCAGCCGATTCTCCACGATCAGGCTGCGCAGCACCTCACTGGATCCACCGTAGATCGTTGTTGCGACCGCGCCGCGATAGTGCGCGTCCAGGCTGCCGTCCACCGCGCTCTGCGGATCGGTCCAGTCCAGCATGCCGGCGATGCCGGCGATGTCGATCGCCGCAGCCGACGCCCGCACGTAACTCTCCGGCCCGAACAGAGCCGATACCGGGCCCGGCTTGGCGCCCTCGGCGTCCAGGAAGGCGACCCGTAGGTCCAGCAGGTCGGCGACCTCCCCCTCCATCGCCATACGAGCCAGGCGTTCGCGGACCAGCACGTCGTCGATCAGCTCGGTACCGTCGGGTCCGCGATGGGTGCGAGCGAACTCCAGCGCATCCTCGGCTACCCACCCCGTGCGCGAGCCGGGGGCGACGTTCTGCTCGGCCTCGAGGGCCGCCCGCATGACCGCGAAGCCCTGGTGGGCCTCGCCAATCCGATTCGCGTCAGCCACCCTCACGTCGTTGTAGAACACGACGTTCGTGCGCTCGTGCCCCATGGTGTGCACGGGCTGGATCTCGACTCCGGGCGAGTCCAGCGGCACCAGCAGCATCGTCAGACCGCGCGGACCCGCCGATCCGGGCTCTGAGCGGGTGAGCAAGAAGCAGTAGTCGGCCACATGGGCGAACGTGGTGAAGATCTTCTGCCCGTTGACGATCCACTCGTCCCCGTCAAGCTGCGAGCGGGTCGCACAGGCGAACACGTCCGACCCGCCCGCCGGCTCGGTGTATCCCAGGCAGATCAGGATCTCCCCCGCCGCCACCCCCGGCAAGATCCTGGCGTTTAGTTCCGCGGAACCGGTGGCGCGGATGGCGTTGGCCGGCAGCATCGTCGTGCCCGGGCCAGCGGTCGGCACGCCGCCCTTGCGCAACGCGCCCCACAGCGCGGCGGCCTCGAACTGATCCAGCCCGGCTCCGCCCTCGGCAACAGGCCATCCAGAGGCGATCCAGCCACGCTCCCCCAATTTGCGGGTCAGCGTCCGATCGACACCGTCGCCGGTACGACGCTCGTTCTCGATAATTTCGCGGGTGACGTGTGCGGCGACGAATTCCTCCGCCTCGCAGCGGATTCGGGTCCAGTTCGCCGGTTCGGTGAAGTCCATCGAGTCACCGACCTCCCATCGTCACGGGGCCGAAGAGTCGGTCCGCCACGGTCAGCAGCTCGCGCCGCGGGTCGGCGAATGCGGCCGCCCACGCCTTTGCCCTGCGGTAGTAGAGCTGAATGTCGTACTCCTCCATGAAGCCGTACCCGCCATGCACGTGCAGACTGTGTGTCGTTGCGTGGTAGGCGGTTTCGGCAGCGAACACGAACGCCATCGCCGCCAGTGCTCCGGCATCGGGCCGCGCGCAGTCCATTGCCCAACAGGCCTTGCGGACCAGCAGCTGAGCCCCGTCCAGAGCGCTGACGGCATCGGCGAATGGATGGGCGACCGCTTGGTACATCCCGATCGGCTGGCCGAACGCCTCGCGGAGGATCGCGTAGCGCGAACCGATCGCGACTGCCTCCGACGCCAACCCGACCAACGCCGCCGCCCTCAGCACGCGAACCTCGTCGACCGCGATGTCGAAGCTCGTGCGTGCCTCACTGCCCTCTGCCAGGACGGTGACCGCACCCAGGGTGTACCACGGAGCAAGCGGGAGTCCACCGAAGTTGCGGCGCGCACTCCTGGGTAGATCCTTCGGGCGGGTCACGTAGACCAGGGCGTCGCCGTCGAGGGCCACGACGGCATCCGCGACCGCGCCGTCGACCAGCATCTGCTGTGCGAGCGGACCGGGACGGATGGCCAGGGACACGATCGCCGACCCGCTCATGATTGGTCCCAGCAGTTCCTTCTCGCGAAGGCGACCCAGCACGCGGGCCGCGGCCGCGGTCTCGGCGACAGGAATCGGCGCCAGGCGCCGGCCAGCTTCCTCAGCCACGATGGCTAGCTCGAGAAGGCCCCCGTCCCCGCCTCCGCAGTCCGACGGCACGCCGATCCCCAACGCACCGATCTCGGCGTAGTGCCGCCAGAGCAGCTGATCGAAGCCCACCGACTCTGCCTTGCGCACCCTTGCGGGCGTGGACTGTCTGCCGAACAACGCGCCGAACGCCTCGCGGACGGCGCGCTGCTCCCGCGTCAGATCTAGATCCACTCGATACTCCTCCCGCCATTAATGCTGGCGACGGTCGCTGGTTCGCCAACAAAGCGCTGCCGCGACGGGACATTACCCGCGTTGGACTGGTGCGTGGCGCTAAAAGAAAGTCATATCCTCTTCTGACGCACTCAATGCTAGAGTCAGTCGCACAGATGATGGTCACCAGATAACCATGAAGGCCGCCTGCCGTGCAGATTTGGCCCGGTACGAGGAAGGGTTTTGATGACGCCTGATTTGGGATTTTCGGTCTTCGACGGCGACAACCACATGTACGAGACGCGCGACGCCCTGACGAAGTTCCTGCCGTCGGAGTATCGCGGCGCCGTCCAGTACGTAGAAGTGGACGGGCGCACGAAAATCGCCACGCTGGGACAGATCAGCGACTACATCCCCAACCCGACCTTCGACAGGGTCGCTGCCCCCGGTGCGCAGGAAGACTACTTTCACAAGGGCAACCCCGAAGGCAAGTCGCCCCGCGAGATCATGGGCAAGGCCATCGAGTCCACCCCAGCGATGCGCGAACCGGCGCCCCGGTTGGCTCTGCTGGACGAACAGGGCATCGACAAGTCGATGATGTACCCGACGCTGGCGAGCCTGGTGGAAGAACGCTTCCGCGAGCACCCCGAAGCGACCCACACCGTCATTCACGCCCTCAACCAGTGGCTGGACGAGACCTGGAACTTCGACTACATGGGGCGCATCTTTACCACGCCGATCATCACGTTGCCCATCGTGGAGAAGGCGATCGACGAACTCAACTGGGTGGTCGAGCGGGGCGCGCGCGCCATCCTCATCCGGCCGGCGCCCGTCCCCGGAGTACATGGACCGCGGTCGTTCGCCCTACCGGAGTTCGACCCGTTCTGGAAGCGAGTGGTCGAGACTGGCGTACTGGTCATCATGCACGCATCCGACAGCGGGTACGCCCGCTACGCCAACGACTGGGAGGGCGCCGGAGAGTTCCGGCCGTTCCAGCCGTCGCCCTTCCGGTCCTACTACACGCTGGCGCGCAACCCGGCGGAGGATGCGGTCGCAGCGTTGGCGTGCCATGGAGTCCTGACGCGATTTCCCGAGCTCCGGATCGGCATGGTGGAGAACGGAACAACCTGGCTGCCCCGACTCCTTCAGAACCTCCGCGACACCCACAAGAAGATGCCGCAGCTCTACGGCGAGGACCCCGTCGAGGCGATTTCGCGCTGCGTGTACTTCAACCCCTTCTGGGAGGAAAACGTCGCCGAGCTGGCCAAGCTGGTGCCGATCGACCACCTGTTCTTCGGCTCGGACTACCCCCACCCCGAGGGCCTGGCCGACCCGCTCAGCTACCCCGAGCGTCAGCCCGAGTTGAGCGACAACGAAATCGCGATGGTGATGGGCGGCACTCTGGCGAAGATGATGCGGGTCGAAGCCTGAGATGTCGACTCACCAAGGCGCCACATCGGCCCTCCCCGCAGACGAAGATGGAACCGTCCCGGAGTTCAACCCGTACTCCGACAGCTTCTTCGACGATCCCTACGAAACCTACGGCTGGATGCGCGACAACGCACCGGTCTACTACAGCGACCGGTGGGACTTCTACGCGCTCACTCGCAATGCTGATGTCATTGCCGCGCACCGGGACTGGGAGAGTTTCAGCAACGCATACGGCGTCACCCTCGACGCGTTGTCGATGCGCCACAAGTTCGACGAGCTCAAGATGCTGATCTTGATGGATCCCCCCGAGCACGAACGGCTACGCAAGCTGGTGCGCCAGGTGTTCACCAAGGCCGCGATCGCGAACCTCGAGCCATTGGTGACCGACATCGTCACGTCCCACGTCGAGGGGCTGGCGGGCAGGGATCAGTTCGACCTCGTGGCTGACTTCGCAGCGCTGTTCCCGGTCGAGATCATCTCCTCGATGCTGGGAGTTCCGGCCGGGGAACAGCAACAGATCCGGCTGTGGACCGATCAGTTCCTTCACCGCGAGGAGAACAATCCGTTCGCCACCGAGAGCGGTGTGGCGGCGTCCGCGGCGATGGGCCAGTACTTCCTGGACCTGGCGCGGGAGAAGAGGCGTAACCCCGACGACCTGATCATCAGCCGGCTGGTCACCACGACCTACGAGGACGAGTCCGGGGTCACGCACAAGCTCACCGATGAGGACATCGCCACGTTTTCGGTACTGCTTGCATCTGCTGGCAGTGAAACGGTCACGAAGCTTATGGGCAACGGCATCATGGCCTTTCACAACAATCCTGACCAATGGGAGCTGGTGCTCGCCGACGCCGACTTGATCCCTGGGGCGATCGAGGAGATGCTGCGACTCAACCCGCCATCGCAGTATCAGGGGCGGTTCACCACCCGTGACGTGGTCCTCGACGGTGGCACCATTCCGGCGGGGTCCCCGACGCTTCTGGTCACCGGTGCCGCGACTCGCGACCCGCGCGCCTACGACCGGCCCGATGTGTTCGACATCAGACGCGGCGGAGCCACCACTCTTGCCTTCGGGTACGGCGCGCACAGTTGCCTTGGGTCCTGGCTTGCCCGCCTCGAGACCCGCGTCGCGCTGCAACAACTCCGCGAACGCTGGCCCCGGTTCGACGTCGACACAGACGGACTACAGCGAGTCACGATGTCGAACGTCGCCGGCTACTCACACATTCCCGTGCACGTGCGCTGATGAGCGCGGCGCCCACCGCGCCGGGCACACCGGCACACGAGACGCTGCCGGGCAGCATTCCCGAGCTGCTGGCACTGCGGCGCACACACCCCGACGGCGAATTCCTGGTCACCGACGACGAGCGGCTCAGTTTCGCCGAAGCCGACCGGCAATCCCGGGAATTGGCGGACGGACTGATGGCCCAAGGAGTGGGCAAGGGCACGCGGGTCGGGATTCTGTTCCCCAACAGCGCCCAATGGATCGTCGCGTGGTTGGCTGCGGCGCGCATCGGTGCGTTGACCGTACCGCTGTCGACCTTCGCGCCGGGCGCCGAACTCGCCCGGTTATTACGGCACACTGATACGCAGGTAGTGCTCATGGGTCGCTCGATCGCGGGCCACGACCTGGTCGCTCGGCTTGCCGACGCGTTGCCCGGTCTGGCCCGCGGAGACGCGGCGATCGCGCTGCTCGAAGTCCCCTTCTTGCGTCGCGTGCACGTGTGGCCGGACTGCGACCGGTCATGGGCGGCACCGTGGCCCGGCACTACGGGGCCGGTTGTGTCTCTGACGGATTCAGCAGAAAAGGAGGTTCGGCCGGCCGACGAGCTCGTGCTCGTCACCACGTCCGGGACGACGGCGCAACCGAAATCCGTTGCGCACACACACGGTAGCTTGGTACGGCACGCCTATCTCCTCGCGCACCACCGCGGCGTGGCCGCCACCGATCGCGTCTATTCGCCGATGCCGTTCTTCTGGGTCGGTGGGCTGACAATGGTTGTTCTGCAGGCACTCTCGACCGGAGCAACCGTCCTCGCCCAGGACGTGTTCGAACCACGGAGCACGCTCGCGTTGCTCGAACGCGAACGGGCGACCTATGTTTCATGCTGGGCCCAGGCCAGTCAGGCGATGACGGATCACCCCGACTTCGCCAAGCGCGATTTGTCCAGTGTGCGGGGCGGCACCATGTGGGAGGCGCTGCCGCCCGAGCGGCGGCCCAGCGAACCCGACCTGACACCCAACCTTCTCGGCATGACCGAGACCGGGGGCCCGCACACCATGGTGGAGGTGCCCGACACCCCGTTGCCGATCGAACGGCGAGGATCCTTCGGGATCCCGCTGCCAGGTGTCGTACAGCACCGGATCGTGGATCCGAACGGGGTCGAGGTGCCAAGTGGGCAGCCTGGCGAGATCCAGGTTCGGGGTGCAATCCTCATGAGCGGAATATACAAACTGGAACGCCACGAGGTGTTTGGGCCGGACGGTTGGTACTCGACCGGGGACCGTGGTTGGTTCGACGATGCCAATCATCTGCACTTCACCGGCCGCGCTAGCGCTCTCATCAAGACCGCGGGATCGAACGTCTCACCGGCCGAAGTCGAGTCGGTGTTGGATGCGATGCCAGAGGTTTTGCACAGCTTCGTGATCGCGCTGCCCCACCCCGTGCGCGGCGAGGTCGTCGCCGCCGCCGTCGTGCCTGTGTACGGCGCCGAGCTGTCCAGCGAGTCCGTCGCCGACCACGCGCGTGCCAACCTCTCGGGCTTCAAGGTGCCCACCGTCATCGCGATCCTCACCGAGAGTGAGCTGCCGATGCTGCCTACCGGAAAACTCGACCGCCAGGGCTTGGTTCGGGTGTTGACGAAGGACTGACCGGCGGACGTCGTCACACCCGATTTGGTGGTTCGAGTGATAGAAGGTCGAAAGACCAGATCGGTAGCACATCGTCGATGTTGAGCAGCAGCATCGTCGATCACATCAACGCCAGGAAGGCCTGCAATGACATCCCAAGAATCCGGCAAGCTCCCAGAAGAAGATCGAGGCGGCGAAGCCGAACAAGAAGTGCTCGCCCCCGCAACGCCGGGCGCGGAAGCATTAGGCGCCTCAACATCGGTTGCTGTTGACGACGACCCTGAATCTGGACCTTCAGACGAATAGCCCTCTTCGTCGTAGTGGTGGGGCTGTGATGAAAACCCCCCGCGGTCGACGCACAGATTCTGCCGCCGCGCAGCTAGACAGTCCGGCCAGCACAGCGACGGGCGTTCGCCAGCCATTATCAGCGTATGCCTGCCGCCCCTTCACCCACAGCAGGCATATGCAAACAGAAATGAGGACGGGTTCGTGACGTACACGATCACCGAAGCTTGTGTCGACATCAAGGACAAGTCCTGCATCGACGAGTGCCCCGTCGATTGCATCTACGAGGGCGAACGCATGCTGTACATACACCCCGACGAATGCGTGGACTGCGGTGCGTGCGAGCCGGTGTGCCCGGTGGAGGCCATTTACTACGAAGATGACCTCGCCGACGAATCGGCTCGGTACACGCAGATCAACGCGGACTTCTTCGTTGAGATGGGATCACCCGGCGGCGCGTCCAACGTCGGCATGACCCACAACGACCCACCGCAGGTCAAGGGTCTGCCGCCGAAAGCATAGAGCGCACGAGCAACTTGACGCTACGTCGTCAACTGCGATAAAGCCCTGGACCTCCTCGGACTGCACTGCAACGCAACGGACAGACACGGCCGTGACGCACGGGACATCGTCCGGTTGCCGCAATCGAGGTCACGCTGGCAGGAACCGTCGAATGATCGTCGCCGCCCAAACCTACGATACGTCGGAAGGGTAGCTGCGGGACTCGATCGCGTCGCTAGCGCCGGCGCTGACCAGGACGACCCTCAGGAGGGATTGGCACCGTCGGTGTTGTCGCCAGGCGCCTGCGAGATAAATGCGGGGTTCGGCTTGACAGTCTTCTCATCCGCGCGGGGTCGTTGAGCCCGGTGGGCTGCGATCAAGGCACGAAGCGTGCATCGGCAGCGGCCGCATACCGACCCGGCCCCGCATGCCGCTGCGACCTCGTTGGAGGTGCTGGCGCCCCCCATGATGGCGTTGTTGACGACCCGGGTCGTCGCTCCGGTGCACAGACAGATGAACACGAGGCGGCGTCGACTAACGTGGCCCGTCGAGGCTGAGCATGTGTGCCAACCGTCCAACGAATATCGGCGGGTAAGCGCCAAATCCTGCTGCGGACATCCACTCTGCGGCGGTATCCGGATGATCGATCCATCGCCGAACGCTGGTCTCGTGGTCCACTTCCTGCAGGATCATGACTTCGTGCCCATCGTCAAGGGCTTGGTACACCCAGACTTTACGGACGCCAGCCTGTCGGAATCTGTCCAGTCCATCCTGCACGGTGTTCCTCAGGGCGCCGACGTCGCGCACGGGCGCAATGACCCCCACGATCAATCCTGGTGCCGCGGGATCGATCGGACCGTCGTTTAGGTCCATCTTCTCGACCACCTGCCCGGCAAACACTGCGGGTATGTCGACAACCCCGGCGAGGTCGAACCATTCCAGCATCATCGGAGTGCGCAGCAATTCTTCGGCTGAATGCCGATGCCGGATTCCGACGGTCACCATTACCCGCCCGGGCTGCCAAATCGACGTATACACGACGAGACTATGCACACCTAGACTGGCCAATCGGGCACTGCGCTGCTCGAACAATGCCCACATCTGCTCCACATCGTCCACGTGATAATCCGAGGCGAGCACGATAGACCGCAACTCAGCACCCACCTTCACTTAGAGGCCAGCCGAAGCAGATCCCCGGCCGTCGGTAGTCGACAGCAAAGGCGTGATCGTGGTTGAGGCGGTCGGCGATTTCGAGGGCTCGAGAGGTAGGTGCTCGACCAGTCGAGGAGCTGGGCGCGACGGCACCTCGATAGCGTCGCCGACAGCCAGACGGACATCGGTGCGACGTGAGGCAGGCACTGCGGCAACCGATCTGGGGATCGGAGTCGACATCCTCGGGTGGGCGACGAGGTCAGGGCGTGCCTACCTGAATGTCGGCATTCGGCGGTTCGCCCCGTGGCGACCAATCCTCCCACTGCGCGCCGTCGGCCCGTCACCGGTGAGGCTGTCGATTCGGCCAGTCTCTCGGCCGAACGTCGAAAACGCCACAGAGACAACGGAGTGACGTGGAGAGCACTCACCTAGCCCGCTCCCCCGGTGACTTCCACGGTCTGGCGCTGACGTCGGACGCGTCCTCAGCGGCCAGGAAGGCGATCACCGCGGCGACCTCGTCGGGTTGACCCACACGGCCCAGCGGGGTGCGCGCGGCGACTAAGCGTTGATGCTCCTTGGCGGTGATCACAACCCGCGCCGCAGTGGCAGCCGTGATCGCGGTCTCGATGTAGCCGGGTGCAACCGCGTTGCCGGTGAATCGGCTCACTTGTTGCGGCCCGCGGCCTTCATCCGTTCCAGGTCGGCCATAACGACGGTCTCCCCGTTTGTCGCGGCCAGCGCCCGGGTGTGCCCGAGGTGGTGCATGTCGTAGCAGGATGCGATCGCCGTGGAAAAGCCCATGTTGTCGAGGGTGTGGTTCACCGCCCGCTTGGCCATGCGCAGCGCCCAAGGATCGGTCTGGGCCACGCGATGGGCGAGAGTCATGGTGGCCGAGCGCAACTCGTCGAGTGGTACGACGTGATTTACCATCCCGGAGCGCAACGCCTCCTCGGCGGTCACCGAGCCCGCGGTGAACAGCATCTCCTTGGCCTTGCGGGCACCGAATTCCCACGTGTGGGCATGGTATTCGACGCCCCCAATGCCCATGAGCCCGACCGGGTCGGAGAATTGGGCGTTGTCAGCGGCCACGATGAGATCGCACGGCCAGCACAGCATCAAGCCGGCGGCGATGCACTTGCCCTGCACCGCGGCAATGGAAGGCTTGGGAATTTCACGCCAGCGCCGGGCGTAATCCAGATAGCCCCGGGTCTCCCAGTCGTAGTAGTCCTCGGCAAGGAGCTTGCCGTCGGTGCGGACTGGCTTGAGGTTGCGCCCGTCGGCCGAGGGATCAACACCCGACATGTCGTGCCCAGCGGAGAAGTGTTTGCCGGTGGTCATGAAGACGATGACCCTGACCTCGGGGTCCTCGTCGGCGCCCCGCCAAGCGTCGTCCAGATCCTTGAGAACACCGGGTGTCTGAGCGTTCGCCGCCGCGGGCCGGTCCAGCGTGATGACCGCGACTCGGTCGTCGAGGTCGTAGCGGACGAAGTGTTCAGCAGTCATGGCTGCATTCCTTTCGGTGGGGTCCTGATCACGCTTTCCTGGGCAAAGGTCGCGACATGAATCCCGGATGGGGCGTAGACGTCGCCGGTGCCGAAGCCCCGGCCACCGGCCAGTCGCTGGCCGTGAATGTGCACTCGCAGCCATTGGGAGACGTCGAACGGCTGGTGAAACCACAGCGAGTGGGTGACAACGCCGGTTTGCACACTCACGTGGGCGTCACGCTGGCTGACCCCGGGCACCGCTTTGAGCAGGGTGCCAATCAGCGGCCAGTCCGAGACGTAGGCGAGGACCGGTTGGGCAAGCGCGGAGTCAGTGAAGTCGGGGCAGCGCATCCAGAACGCCAGGTCGGCAGGTGTCGCGTCCACCACGTCGAGGCCGGTGTCGCTGATCAGGCGGGTCTCGCCGGGAACGACCGCGAAGTCCACAGGTGTGGCTGCCATCGGATCGCCGCCGTGTTTGGCCACGTACTGGTAGTCGTATCCGTCGTCGGCCTCATCGACCAGGATTGACGCGGTCGCGATGATCCGACGATCGGACTCCTCACCCTGCCAGATCACCGCCCGCCGATGCCCCAGCGACCGTCCGTCGTGGGTCCTCTCCAGGTGCAGGTAGAGCGGGTCGGTGGCGCGTCCGGCGCGGGGGAACGCAATCTGCAGCGACTTCACCGTCTTGCTCGAGCCGGGCGGCGCGGCGGCCACGATCAGCTGTGCCATCATCTGGCCGCCAAAGATCCGCTCGACGCTGGGGTCGGGGACGGGCAATACCGTGCGACCATCACCATCCTGCTGCAGAGTCAGCATGGTATGGAATTGATCGAGTTTCATCGTCGCCTCTCGGTGGTGTCCGCGCTGGCGACGAGCTCGAACTTCTTGACCTTGCCCGATGGTGTCATCGGCAGGGAATCTACGAAATGCCATGCCACTGGCGTCTTTTGGCGGGCCAGTCCGCTGACGCGCAGGTGGCGGGTGAGGTCTTCGACCGACACCCCACCTGAGGGATCGAACACCACGAACGCAATGGGAACCTCACCGAATCTCGCGTCGGGCCCGGGCACCACCGCTGCATGGCGCACCGCGGAATGGCTGAGAAGCAGGTCTTCGATGTCACGGGCGGAGAACTTCTCGCCGCCACGGTTGATGACGTCCTTCACCCGTCCGGTAATGGTGACGAAGCCGGCGCCGTCCACGACGCCGACGTCACCGGTGGCGAACCATCCCTGCACGTCGAGGGAGGCGCGGTTGGCCGCCGGATCCAGATAGCCCAGCATCTGCTCGGGTCCACGGACCAGTAGTTCGCCGGCCGATCCCGTCGGCAGTGGTCCGCCGTCGGTATCGATGACCCGGACTTGCACCCCCGGGGCGATCGCGCCGTCGGTTTGAGCGCGCAGGTCGAACGGATGGGCGCGGTTCATCACCGTGACGGTGGGCAGCTCGGTCATGCCGTACACCCGCGCGGCGGGAATTCCCTGTTCTTCACTGCGTTCCATCACCGCGCGCGGCACCGCCGCCCCACCGCAGGCGAACATCCGCAGCGGCAGGTGAACTCCGGCGGCGCCGGCGGCATCGGTCAGTTCCTGGAGGAACACCGTCGCCCCCGCCGAATAGGTCACCCGGTGACGCATGATGTCGGCCACCGCGACCTCGGGTTCCCACCGTTCGGCCAGCACCGCCGAGGCGCCCACCAGCAGCGGGATGGTCATTGCGTTGAGCACCCCGGTGATGTGCTGTAGGGGCGCCGCCATGTAGGCGACGTCCTCCCAGCACAGGCCCCACGCGTCGGCGAGTTGGCGGGTCTCGGCCAGCAACGTGCGTGAGGAGTGCACCGCGGCCTTGGCGCCCGCGGTCGTGCCCGAGGTGAACAGGATCAAACAGGGCTCGTCAGGGCTGACGTCCGCGAACTGTTGACGCCGGGTCTGGGAGACGACGACGTCGAACGGCGTCCAGCCGGGCCGAGTGCCGCGCAGGACGACGCGTGGGATGCCGCCCAGACCGGCAACGCCGAGCAGGTCGTCGAACGCTTCGGCGTGGCCGAAACCCCGGAAGGTCTCAGCACTGATCACCGCCGCGGGTCGAACCTGTTCGATGGCCTGGCGCAGCTCGTGTTCGCGGTAGAACGGTGCGATTGGACAACTGACGGCGCCGACGTGCCAGACCGCCAAGGCCAACGCGTGGGCTTCCCACCAGTTCGGTGTCTGCCAGCACACCACCCTCCCAGGCCCGATTCCCGCCCCGGCGAGCCACCCGGCGGCGCGCTCCACCAGTTCGAGCAATTCCTGATAGGTCAGCTGCTGGCCCCCGTCGATGACGGCGGGTCGAGAACCCCACTGCTGGGCGGCGCGCACGACCGAGGCGGACATCGTCAGGTCGCTGACATAGCCGAAGCGCCGATAGTCGGCCAGGCGGTCTGCAGGAACCGGCGGGGCCATGATGTCGGCGGCAGTGAGCAGCGTTCGGTTCATCGTCATCCGCCCATGCTCATGCCGCCGTCGACGGTCAGGACAGCGCCGGTGACATAGGAGGCGAGGTCGTCGAGCAGGTAGGCCACGGCGTGCGCCAGCTCTTCGGGTCGGCCCCACCGTCCGACCGGGATGATCGACGTCACCGCGTCCCGGTCGGTGTAGGCCAGCCCGGCCGACATGTCGGTGTCGAAGCTGCCCGGGATCTCGCAGTTCTCCGTGATGCCCTTGCGGGCCACGGCGCGGGCGGTGGATCGGGTCAGTCCGATGATGCCGCCCTTGGCGGCGCCGTAGGCGATCTGCACGGGACTACCCATCAGCGCGGTGACCGAGCCGATGTTGACGATGCGCCCGAACTGTTGGGGAATCATGTGCGCCAGGGCGGCCTGACTGAGGAAGAACGCCGCGGACAGATTCACCGCCAGCTGCCGGTGCCAATCCTCGGCACTGACCTCGGCCAGGCGTTGCTCGATCACCATCCCGGCATTGTTGACCAGGTAGTCCAGGCGGCCGTGCCGCTCGAGGACTTCGGTGATCAGCATCTGGCAGGACGTCGGCTGTCCGACGTCGGCTTGGTGCAAGGTGACGGCGGCACCACTTCTTTGGGCGTCGTCGCGCACTGCCGCCGCGGCGGCGTCGTCGCGGGCGTACACCGCGGCCACCACGACACCCGAGCGGGTCAAGCGGTCGGTGATGGCACGACCTATCCCGCGGGTTCCGCCCGTGATGAGTGCCACCCGAGCGCCCTCCCCCATCAAGTATCTCCCGCCGATTTCGCTGCCACGCGTGCACTAAGGCGCTCCAGCAGGACGCGGTGCTCCGCGGTGTCGAAACACTTGCTCTCGGCGCGGGCGCAGTCCGCCAGGATGACCGCGGCGCGATCAAGGTGTGAGTTCAGCAGCTGGCGGGCTTGACGAGTGGCCTGCGGCGGAAGCGCGGCCAGGCGCGCGGCCAGCCCCATCGCTTCATCGAACACCTCACCAGCCCCCACCACGCGGTTCGCCAGCCCTAGGCGGTGGGCTTCGGCCCCGGTGACCCGGTCGCCCAGGAGTAGGTGTTCCTTGGCTGCCGAGAGGCTGGTCAACAACGGCCAGAGAACTAGGCCACCTGCGCCGTCGAGCAGGCCGAGGGAGACCCGCGGGTCGCTGAGGAAGGTGTCCTCGGCCATCACGACCAAGTCGCATAGCAATGCCACCGTGACGCCGGCGCCGACCGCGGCGCCATTGACGGCGGCCACGGTCGGGAAAGGTAGACGGGACATCACCCAAAACAGCTCCTGGTGGGCGTCGAGCACCGTGTCGCGTAGATGGCGGTCCTCCCGCATCGCGCGGATAGTGGTGATGTCCCCGCCGGCGCTGAAGGCGCTTCCCCGACCGGTGAGCACGAGTGCGTGTACGTCGGCGTCGTCGCGCAACGTGAGTACCGAATCGAGCAGGGCGCCGGTTATCTCGGCGTCCAACGCGTTGGCCTTCTCGGGCCGGTTCAGGCTTACGCACGCCACCGGGCCGCGGCGGTCGACGACGACGGCCGGGTGCTCGTCGGGGCCCCACGTCTCGGCGCCGGTCACAGATCCACCAGCCGGGGGATCGTGCCCGTCGAGATCAGGCGGGCGCCGATCACCGCGGGCAATTCGGTGGCCGAACCCAGCACCGAGTCCAACACCAACGCGCGGGCCAAGAAGCGGTGGAACGGGTGCTCGGCGGTGAAACCGATGCCGGCCAGTACCTGCTGGCACTGGGTGGCGGCAATCCGTGCCGCCCGCCCCGCCAAGGACTTCGCCAAAAGACCGGCCAGGACGACGTCGTCGGCGTCCCAGGCCGAGGCCAGGACGGCCGCTGCGCCCTCTCGGGCGACGTGTGCGTCGGCCAGGCGATTGCGCACCGCTTGAAACGACCCGATGGGTTGGCCGAATTGCACCCGACTGCGGGCGTGGTCGACGGCGAGGTCGATCATTCGACCGACCGCTCCCAGGATCTGGTAACCCAGGGCCAGCCGGCCCGCGGTGGCCACCGCATCCCAGGCGGTGACGGCGGCCTCCCCTGAGAGAACGACATCGGGCTCTACGCCGTGGCCGATGATCTCGATCATCGCCAGGGCCGGATCGAGACCGCCGACCTGACGGAGCGACACCCCGCCGGATGGGTCGAGGCGCACCCAGGCTGGCTCACCCCGGATCGCGACCGGTGCCAGCAACGTCGGTGAGCGCCGCGCACCGATGATCAGCCCGCGCACCACCAAGCCCGAGCCACCCTCGGTGGTGCCGGCCAGCTCCTCACCGACGCCCGGCAGGACGACGTCGCATTCCGTCGTGGCCACCGGCAGGTGTTCGGCCAGCGGTGACAACAGGACGTCCTGCAGCGAGGTTGCCGTGGACCCGGACCGTCCGAGCGCGATGAACAAGGCCGATACCGCATCGCGGGGTGTCAGCGCCAACAGCTCGCTGAACCCGAATTCGTCGAGCGCTGCCATCAGTTGGGGCCCGTCGAGGCGTTCGACCAGCCCCCGCAGCGTCACCGCCATCAGATCACGCTCGGCGGCGCCGATGGTGTGGGTCTCCGTCACGCGGTTCTCGGCAATCCGAGCAGCCGCGAGGCGACAATGTCCTTCTGAATCTCGCTGGTGCCGCCATAGATGGTGGCGGCGCGCGAGTAGGCCCATTCACGTCGCCATGCCTGACTGCGCGGGCCGTCTCCGGTCTCGATCCCGCCCCGTAGGAAGTCGCGGGCAGTATCGAAGACGGCCTGATCGGCGGCCGCGATCATGATCTTGTCCACCGAGGCCTCCGGTCCCGGCAGGTCGCCGGCCGCGATGCGGTGCTGTGTGGCCTTCGAGGTGGCGCGGAAGGCCCACAGCAACTGGTAGGCCTCTCCCAGCGCCGTCGCGGAGCCTCCGTCGGGTGCGCTGGCGAGCAGCAGTCCGAGATGGTGGGCGAGCCAGGCACCGCGCTGCCAGAAGATCGCGCCGCGCTCACACGACAGGATGAATTGCGCGACCCGCCAGCCGGCGTCGAGGTCGCCGAGGAGCCGATCGGCGGGGACGTCGACGTCGACGAAGGACGTCGAGCAGAACTCGTCGACGCCACCCATCGTCTCCAGCGGGCTGGCGGTCACCCCGGGTGTGTCCATGTCGACCAGAAATGCGCTGATGCCGCGTGACCCGGGTCCGCCGGTGCGGGCCAATACGATGCACCGGGTGGCGTGGTGCGCCCAACTGGTCCACAACTTCTCGCCGTTGAGCACCCAACCCCCCGGCCGCGGTCGGGCGGTAGTGCGCAGCGAGCCGAGATCGCTTCCGGCGTCCGGTTCGGAGAACCCCTGACACCAGAACTCCTCACCCCGCAGCAGCCGGGGGAACATCGTCTCGATCACCTCCGGTCGGCCGAACTCGGCGACCGCGGGGCCGAGCACTTCGTGCATCGACCAGGACGTGGTGTGCACCAATGCGCGGCTGGTGAGTTCCTCGCCGAGGACAGCCCGCAGGATCGGCGGACCCCCCAGACCGCCGATCCGCGGCGACCATCCCCAACGCATCCAGTCGGCGTCGAACAGCGCCCGCTGCACCCGACGTTGGTGCTCGAGCTGGGCGTCGACGCTCTGGTCCTCGATCCCGGGAACCAGTGGCTCACCGACCTCTGCGATCCAGGCCTGCACTCCGGCGCGAAACTCGCGCACGTCCACGACGACCCCGGTTCTCAGGACTCGAGGAACCCGGAGGCGACGTACGCCTCGCGGATCGGTGGTTTGAGGTCGTCGGGGAAGGCGGTCTGCGGTGGCCGTGCGGGATGGTCCCCGGTCGGGAGGCCGAGCAGCGAGGCACCGAACTTGAATCCTGCACCCCAATGGGTGAACATTCCCGGGCGGGCGGGATGCGATTGGTAGCGACGACTTGCCTCGCGCATCGTGGTCAGACCGCTGTCGGCGGCGAAGGCATCGGCGCGTTCGAAGTCGCCCTGTACCAATAAATCTCGCCACTCGCTGAACAGCGGGATACCCGGCTTCTCATAGAGGTACAACGCCGACCCGAGTGCACCCGGATGGGGGATGCCCAGGCGGATGCCTGCCTCGTCGGCCGCTTCCCACAACACCATCTCCGGGCACAGCTCGTGGATGGCCAGACTGTGCTGCGCGTCGAGCAGCCCGTTCTTCAGCCCGCAGAGCGCCGGAATCTCGCGGTAGAGCTCGACGCACTCCTCGGGGGTCAGCACCAGCCCCGTTGAGTGGGAGTTGAAGAAGCCCAACGGCATGTCGGTGCGGTCAGCGACGTAGCGCAGATATTCCAGCACGCCGGGCTTTCCGGAGCACTCGAAGTAGGGCGTCAGGATGTAGCAGATATCGGCACCCAGATCCTGGGCGTTGAGCGTGAGCTCGACGGCCTGCTTGGCGGTGTCGGTGCTGGACATCACCTGCACCAGGGCGCCGGGTTTGACCCTCCGGGCCTCGTCGATGGCGACCCGGGCCACTTCCTTGAGTTCGTCGGTGGTCAGTGACCAGAATTCGGCGATGCCGCCGGTCAGCCAGATGCCGTCCTGATTCAACTCGACCAAGCAGTGGCGGACGAGCGAACGTAAGGCCTTGTAGTCGATGTCGTCGCCATCGAGGCCGCAGAACGGAGTGTAGAGCGAACTGCAGTTGCCCCAGAGGTGTTCCGACGCCCAGTCCTTCGCTTCTTTGCCGGTGACACCAGTGACCACAACCGACTCCTTCTGACTTTTGCTAGGACGAGTTTTCTCCGCAGGGTGATGACTATCACGTACGCGTCATGGTAGAACCATATCTGCATCTGGTGCAAGGAACAGGTGCGCTGAGTAGCAGCGCCATCCACGCAATCCGTTGCGCCTACGGAACTGACCACGAGGAGTGCGATGTCGAATGGCATGCAGGGCCGGATCGCCGTAGTCGCCGGTGCGTCGATGGGCGTTGGCCGAGCCACCGCGATTCGTCTCGCGGAGGACGGCGCGACCGTCGTGCTGCTCGCTCGCCGCAAGTTGCTCCTGGACGAGGTCGTCGAGATCATCGGCCCCAACGCCGTCCCAATCGTCACCGACGTCACCGATGGCCACGACGTGCGCGCAGCCTTCGATCAGATCGCTGCGCAGTTCGGCCACGTCGACGTTCTGATCAACTCCGCCGGTGCCAGCCGGATCCGGTTGATCGAAGAAGCCAGCGACGACGACATCGCCGTCACGGTCAACACCAACTTGGTGGCACCGATGTACACCACACGCGCGGCGATTCCGCTGCTCCGTGCTGCCGGCGGTGGAGACATCATGAACATCTCCTCCGAGATCACCCTCGACGACATGCCGATGATGACCCTCTACGCCGCCACCAAGAAC
Source organism: Mycobacterium sp. (assembly GCA_025963385.1). GTDB lineage: Bacteria > Actinomycetota > Actinomycetes > Mycobacteriales > Mycobacteriaceae > Mycobacterium. The sequence goes on along the minus strand of JAOPUT010000006.1, from coordinate 24,730 downwards.
GGCCTCAACGGCTTCACCAAGGCCATGAGCAAGGAACTGCGCCGTGAGTCCATCCGCGTGACTCTGGTGGTCCTAGGAGCGGTGGCAGACACCGGAATCCACGAGAACTTCGGGCCGGGCGACCTCGAAAAGGCTTGGCCGCTTTGGGAAGCCGACGGCTACCTGACCCGAATGAGCGGTACCAAACTCCTGGCCCCGGCGACGGTCGCGGATGTACTGCACGACGTCATCACCCGACCACGCGAAGTGATGATGGACGTGGTCCACGTGCGTCCATCCAGCAGCTGAACCTTCCCGGAGTACGGGCCCAATCAAGTACGAGGGAGACGATGTGATTCGACCAATGAACGGCGTTCGGGTGCTGGAGGTCGCGCAGTTCACGTTCGTGCCGGCGGCTGGTGCGGTCCTCGCCGACTGGGGAGCAGACGTCATCAAGGTCGAACACGCCGAAACCGGCGACGCTCAACGTGGGTTGAGCGCCCTGATGGGGATGCCGGTCGGTAGCGGCTCCTTCGCTCCCTTGATGGAGCACCCCAACCGGGGCAAACGCAGCATTGGCCTAGCCCTGGAGCAGCCGGAGGCGCTCGAGGTGCTGCACGACCTGATCCGCACCAGCGACGTGTTCTTGACCAACTTCCTGCCCGCCGCGCGCCGCCGGCTGGGCATCGAACTCGACGACGTCCGCAAGATCAATCCGGACATCATCTACGTGCGGGGATCCGGCTTCGGCGCCGCTGGTCCCGATAGCGAGAAGGGCGGCTATGACAGCACCGCCTTCTGGGCCCGCGCCGGCAGCGCACTCGGGACCACCCCGGTGGACTACGACGGTCTGTGCGTGATGCCCGCCGGCGCCTACGGCGACTCGCTGGGCGGAATGACGATCGCCGGCGGCATCGCCGGAGCTCTGTTCGCCCGGGAGCGCACCGGTGAAACCTCGGTCATCGACGTGTCCCTGCTCGGCGTCGGCGCCTGGGCGAACGCGCTCTCCGTGAGCTTTGCGCTCCTGGAGGGCGGTCCGCCGCAACGTCGTGCGCCTGGGAACTCGGCGCGGACCAACCCACTGGTCGGTAACTACCGAACCTCCGACGGCCGCTGGCTCGTCCTGGCAATGCTGCAACCGGGACGCTACTGGCCCGACTTCTGCCGGCACATCGACCGTGAAGACCTCATCACCGATGAGCGGTTCGCCGACGCCAAGGCCCTGATGAGCAACGCCCCGGCGGCAGCAGAGATCGTGCAGCAGGTCCTGGCCAGACGCCCACTAACCGAATGGACCGAACGGTTCGCCGGAATGGAGGGTCAGTGGGCCGTCGCCCAGGACCCCTGGGAGGTGGGCCAGGACCCGGCGCTGCGGGCCAATGGGCTGATCGCCGAAGTCCTCGACAGCGAGGGCACCGCCCGGGAACTGGTCGCCAGCCCGGTCCAGTTCGACGAGAAACCCGTGCAGCTCACCAGGGCACCCCAGTTTGCCGAGCACACCGACGAGATCCTGCGCACCCTCGGCAAGACGGACGACGAACTGATCGGCCTGAAGATCAGCGGTGCGGTCACCTGACCGGGGAGTGCGCGGGCGCGTCAGTCGGCGCGGCGCAGAATGGCAGCGGAGCAGAACGCCCACAGGTCATCGACCGTGGTCGATCGACCCCCCGACAACACAGCAGTGTGGGAAGTCGCGAGCAGAAGCTCCTGCAGCAAAGCAGCCTGGGTTGTCAAGGGGACATCATCCCGCAGCAGGCCGGCATCGGCCACCTCGGTCAGCCGTTCGACGATCAGCGAGTGCAGTGGCTCCACGGCGTGGGCTAGGTCATTGGGGCGGGATTCGGTGAGCCGCAGATGCAGGACACTCAGTCCGCGGGCGAGTCTGGGCGGCATCGCCGTGATCTCGGATATCGCCTCCAACAGCGACTTGAGCCGAAGCACGGGATCGGTGATGCCGTCGCACCGCTCCCGCAGCATGGGCAGCGCGCTGGTGCGCAGGATGGTCTCATAGACGGCGAGGAGCAGACTGTCCTTGCCGTCGAAGAACGTGTAGAAGGTGCGCTGCGACATGTTGGACTTGTCGACGACGTCCTGGATCGTGAAGTCGCTCTCGTCGCGCTCACCGAGGAGCTCGATGGCCGCGGCGACGAAGCGGTCGCTGCGAGCCTGGGCACGCGCCCGGGCGTTGCGCAGCGACCGGTCGACACTGTCGCGCTGCCAACTGGGTTCCTGCTCCTCGGCGGGCTGGTGATCCTTCTTCGGCTTCAGCTCAGTTGACCGCGCCATGAGTCCCCGCTCTCTCAAGATCCACTTCGGTCAAGAAGTCACCGATGACTTCCCTGACCGTATCCGGACACTTCTGGTGTGCCGAGTGTCCCGCGCCGACGACTTGGACGAACCGTGCCCGCGGGTTGAGTTCCGCGAACCGCCGTCCCTGCTGCTGGCGTGTCGATTCATCCCTGTCGCCCGCCATCAACAGCACGGGGCACGAGATGGCGGCCAGCGCATCGTCGGACAGCTCCGGACGGCCAACGCTGTCTTCGTGCAGCGCAGTGACCAGTTCACGCCAGTGCTCGGGGCCGTGGGCGGCCTCGTGCAGCCCTCGCAAGGCGGAGGGCCACGTGCGGTGGAGATATTCCAGCCGCGGAACCCGGTAGTCGCTCGGACGGCCGGTGCCGGGGCTGATCAGGACTAGTGATCGCGCTGTGCCCGGAGCCTCCAGTTCCAACATCAGTGCGATCTCGGCGCCATAGGAGAAGCCCACGATGTGAGGCCGACCGAGTTCCAGGTTATGGATCAGGTGGCGCAGATCGGCACAGACCGCCTCGCCGGTGTGGACCGAATTCGCAGACTCGGATCGGCCGTGGCCGCGGATGTCGGGCAGGATGCAGCGATACCCGGGGGCCAAGTTGGCTGCGAGCGCACCCCACTCGAACTCACCCGTGGCGGTGGCGCCGTGGACGAACACGATGGGATGCGGCCCGTCACCGACGATGGAGTACGCCAGCGTCAAGCCGTCACATCGATAGGTGAACCGGCTCGGCTCACCGAGCGGGTCAGTCATGACGTCCATCGACGGGCAACGTGATGCTCCTCTGGTGACAGACGGCATGGCCGCTCGAAGATTGAGAGCGCGAAGATGGCCACCATTTCCTCATCACGCTCCTCTGTCAGGTTCTACATGGTTGTCACAGTGCGCCCATGGTGTTCTACCACTGCAAAACCCTGAGGTGCCGCAAAGCGAGGTTAACACGCTCGACCCATGCGGACCTCCCCCATCATCGGTGCGCGGGATCAGTGCTCCGCGGAAGTGGAGGCCCGGCCGGCGCACATAGCCACTCACTGGCTGGGGTGGGCCAATCCGAGGAGGTCGAACATGTTGCCACCCATCATCTTTCGCACGTCGGCCGCTGGGAACATGTCGCCCATCTCCTTCGCCCAGTGCAGCGGGTCGGCCATTCCTTCGGGGTGGGGGTAATCGGAGCCAAAGAGGATGTGCTCGGGTGACATGAGGTTCACCAGATCCTCGATGGAGTCCTCCCAGAACGGGTTGATGTAGAGGTTGCGCAGGAACACCTCGCGCGGGTGTTCGGCGAATTCCTTCGGCATCTTCAGGTAGGTCTTCTCTAACGCCTTCAGGCACGAGACGGCCCAACTGCCACCGTTTTCCACACTTGCGAGCCTGACCGTCGGGAAGCGGCTCAGCATGCCGTGGCAGATCGCGGCGGTGATGGTGTCGTTGATGGCCCGCCCGGGTGACACGGCGTCGTAGAACGGGTTCGGCTTGAACGCCAGCGTTTCCCGACTGGTGCCCTCCCAGTCGTTGATGTAGCGCTGGTAGCCGGAGTCCGACGCGTGCAACGTGACCAGCACGCCGGAATCGGCCACTCTCGCCCAGAACGGATCGAACTCCGGGAGGAACGGGGAGCGGGTGCCGCGGTGACCGGCGACCGGTGCCGGCCGCATCAACACGACCTTCGCGCCTCTGTCGAGCAGCCAGTCCAGTTCGGCGACGCCGCGCTCGGGGATCGACGGGTTCACGATCGGGGTGGCGAAGATCCGGTCGTGGTAGTTGAACGTCCACTCGTCGAAGAGCCATTCGTTGAACGCATGGATGACCGTGCAGGTCAGATCGGGGTCGTCGGCCAAGCGGACCTCCAGGAGGCTGGCCAGCGTGGGGAACATGAGCGCCGCGTCGAGGCCGAGTTCGTCGAGCAGCCCAAGACGTGGTTCGGCCGTGCGGAATTCCTCGCCGGTGCGCATCGGCGTGCCGGCCAACTCCCGCAGCGACTTGCCGTCGGGGTTGTTGCCGGAGAAGTACTCGGCGAAGGCCCCGGGGCGTGCGACGACGTCGAATGTGGGATTGGGGATGTAATCGCTGATCACGTTGTCGACGGCGATCTTGGTGCGTCCATTCACCTGGACGTATTTGAACAGCCCCTCGTACTTCGCGGGCAGATGTCGGGTGAAGGCGTCCTGGGTTTCGTACAGGTGGTTGTCGGCGTCGAATACCGGAAAGCCGAGTCGTGCCATATTTGCTCCTGTGGTGTTGTTCATGACCGGGGCCGCGAAACCGCTGAGTTGGTCCGCACTTCCTTGAATGGGCGGCCGCGGTCCTCGGAGGGCTCGCGCGGCATGCCCAGCACGCGTTCGCTGATGATGTTGCGGGTGATCTCGGTGGTGCCGCCGCCGATACAGGGTCCCTGTCGGCCGAGGTAGGCCACGCCGAGGTCGCCGGTCGGATCGTCGGCGTTCCAGGCGACCGCGCGATCGCCGGCGAGCTCTAGCGCAATGCTGGCCAGTCTGACCCGCATCATTCCGTTGGACAGCCGCGGGATCGATCCGGCCGCGGCGGGGAGGCGGCCGGTGCGGATGGACGTGGCGATGCGGCTGACGAGCGCGGTGTGCACACGGGTCAGCACCCGCGCCTCCCCGATGAGTTGCCGCACCCGGGGGTCGGTTGCGCCGCCGGAGTCTTGCGCGAGTGCCGCGGCGCTAACCTGATCGTTCTCGTGGGCGGCGGTGCGGGGTGCCATCGCATACGGTGAGGACCCGCTCATCGCCTCCCGCTCGTGCAGCAGTAGCCGCGAGGCAACGTTCCAGCCGTCGTTGACGTCGCCGAGAACCTGATCGGCGGGGACCGCGACGTCGTCGAAGAATTCCTGGCAGAAGTCGTCGGTTCCGTCGACGTGCTTGATCTGGGTGATGGTGATGCCCGGTTGGTGCACCTTGACCATGAGGACGCTGAGGCCCTCGTGTTTGGGAACGTCCCAGTCGGTCCGAGCGACGCACAACGCATAGTCGGACTTCCACGCGTACGTGCTCCAGATCTTGGATCCGTTGAGCATGAAGACGTCGCCCCGGCGATCTGCGCGGGTCAGGGCCCCCGCCAGGTCGGATCCGCCGCTCGGCTCGGAGAGGAATTGGACCCACAGCTCCTCACCCTTGAGTGCGGCCGGGATGAACCGCTTCTTTTGCTCGTCGGTGCCGAAGTCCAGGATGGTCGGCAAGATGATGGTGAAGGTCGGGATGTTGAACAGCCGGGGCAGCTCGTAACCGTAGGTCACGTCGATGAACGCGTCCTGGTATTCCGCGGGTAGCCCGCGCCCGCCGTACTCGACGGGGTAGCAGATTCCGGCGAATCCGGCGTCGAAGAGTTTGCGCTGGATCGCCTTGGCGCGGACCACGTGGTCGGCGTCGTCCGTTGCGTGCCCCAGATAGGGGTCGGCACCATTGAGGGGCTCCAGATTGGCCGTCACCCAGTCCTTGGCTCGCGCATGAAAGGTACCCAGGTCTTCGGTGGGGGCCTCGGGGGTCTGGGTTGCGGCGTTCATCGTCGTTCCTATCTGTTGGCGAGGATCGCGACGTGCTCGCGCTGGTGGATGGGGTCGCCGTAGGTCTGCCGATCCGTCACGACCCGACGTAGATACAGGTGCAGGTCGTGGTCCCAGGTGACCCCGATGCCGCCGTGCATCTGAATGCAGTCCTGGATCAGCTCGGGACAGCGCTCGGCGACGTAGGCCTTGGCGATGCGGGCGACTTCGCCGGCGTCGGGGGCACGGTCCTGGACCGCCCGGGTGGCGTCGACGGTGATGGCGTGGGCGGACTCGAGCCAAAGTTTCATGTCGGCGAAACGGTGCTTGAGGGCTTGATAGGACGCCAAGGCGCGACCGAACGACGAACGGTCGAACGCGTATTGGACGGTGAAGTCGAAGACCCGGTCCGTGGCGCCGACCATCTCGGCACACTGCAGCACCAGGGCCGTCTGCAGCTGGGCCTCGAACGACGGCGAGGCGCCACCCAGCTCACCGACCAACGCCGAGGACGGAACTCGCACGCCGTCGAAGCCGATCTCGGCGTGTTTGCGAACGAGGTCCAGCCCGCGCAGTGGGGTGATCCGTAGGCCGGGCGCCGAGGAAGGCACCATGAACTGGGACGGACCGTCGGACCCCGACGCGGTGACCAGCAGCCAATCGGCCTGTCCGCCGGCGTCGACGGGTCGCTTCACCCCGTCCAGGACGAACTCGGCACCCTCGCGGCGGGCCCGTAGGGTCATCGCGTCCGCGGTGATCTCGCGGCCCGGTTCCGCGACGCACCATGCGGCGACCGATGCGCCGGCGAGCAGGCCGGACAGAATTTGCGAAGCGAGTTCGTCGGAGCCGTCGCGCGACAGGGTCTGGGCGACCACGTTGGTGGCGACCAGTGGCCCTGGTGACACCATCGCACCCATCTCCTCGGCCACCAGCGCGAGGTCACGCAACCCCGCCCCCGAGACGCTTCCCCCGCCCCGGCCTTCGTCGACGAGCAGCGAGGTCCAGCCGAGTTCGGCCCCGCGCTGCCACCACCCTCGGTCGAACCCGGCCGGATCGTCGGCCATGGCCCGAACCACGCTCAACGGGACGGTCGCATGCAGGAACTTGCGGGTCGTGTCCCGCAGCAAGTCCTGATCCGGTGTCAGCTCGAGATCCACGTTCGTCCTCGATCGCCGCCCGCCCTGGCGGGGGGCGCGGGTGGGCCGCAGAGGGCAGTGCGATCGTCTCGATCACCTGATAACGCCATGCTTCTGAAACTAGTATGACTAGTGTCGAAAAAACAACATGTCTACTGCATCGAAGGATGATGCAATTGCCGTTCAGGTAGGGATCCCGCATGGCATGAACGGATCGAGCCGACGACGTGTCGCGCTCAGTCGTGGGCACCATCGCCGCACGGATAGGGAGGTGTCGCAGCGTGGTCCGAGACATTCGCGAGGGGCCGGTCGAGGAATATTGGGACCGTCTGCGGGAGATGATGGGACCCGACGGCCTCATCACGTACTGGTATCTCGGTCGGGCATTCAACCAGGTCGTGGATCCCGACACGGTGCTGTTGCGCCGCGACATGCGCAACAGCACAGGCGGAGTCATGGCAGCGCCGCTGGCGATTGCAGCGCCTGAAACGGGTGGCTGGCGTGATCGCGAGGCGATTCCCGCGCCGGTGACGTACGGACTCCACATCCTCGACGACGCGCGCGACGTGGCGGAGATCCGGGTGTCACGCAGCGTTGTGCGCCGTGGTGCCAAGATGGGCTTCAGCAGATCGGTGATCACCGACGCCGCCGATTCTTCCCGGGTCATCGCCGCTACCACCGGCGTTGGTGTCACCCTCGGCGGCGCGCCGCCGTCGTTTCGGCCGGTGGACGCCCCCCCGCAGCTGCCCGACACCGCCGACCTTCCCGCGCTGCACGTGGTTTTCGGTGCTCACCGCAGTTCGGACGGCTGGCGACTCCCAGCCCTGACGTCCCGCCACGCCTCGACCTCGGCGTCGCTGCACCTCGGTCCGATCCACGTGGTGTTCGAAGCCGCCGCCATGGAGCTGGCGGCCGAGCTTGCCGGGACCGACGCCGTCCAGGTTCGTGACTGGGACGTTCACTTCACGAGCCCGGGCCGCACCGGGCCATTCTTCGTGCGTACCGATGGGTGGGCCGGTCCCGAGGGGCGGGTGGTGGTCCGCTTCACCCTCGTCGACGAAGGCCGCGACGACGCAGTGGTCGCGGCAGGCGCGGCAGTGTTCGCGGGCGCGGAGCAATGACCGTGTGGGCGGACGGTCGGCGGCAACCACACCCCACCAGCCGCGCTGATCAAGCCCTCACATTGCCGCACGCCATCCTGGCCTCGGCCAGCGCCCGCCCCGACCTTCCTGTGGTGTTCTGCAGCGCCGGGCGCAGCGAAACGGTACTGCTCGCCGACCTCGTCGACCGGGCGGCCCGCCACGCTGCGGCCCTCCGTAGCCTCGGCATTCAGCCTGGCGAGAGTGTCGCGGTCCAGGTACCCAGCCAGATCGAGGGGGTCGTCGCACAAGCGGCCGCGGTGCTCGCCGGGGCTGTACTGGTACCGGTGGTGCCCAGTTACGGGCCTCGTGAACTGGGTTTCATCCTGCGAGAGTCGCGGGCTCGGTTGCTCGTGACGCTGGACCGATGGGGTCGGCGGGATTATCTCGCCGATCTGCGACGCGTCAGCGACTGCCCCTACCTGTCGTCGGTGGCCGTCATCGGGGACTCGGTACCGCAGGAACACCTCGACTGGGCGCAGTTGTCGACAGCCTGCGAGCCGATCGCCCTGCCCTCACCTGTGACACTGGACGACGTATGCCTGCTCGTCTACACCTCGGGGACGACCGGTCAGCCCAAAGGGGTTCAGCACACCCACGGCACACTACTCGCGGAGCTCCGTACACGGCTGACCGGCGTCGCGACCGACAGCGTCGTCCTCGCGGCGTTTCCGTCCGGCCACGTCGCGGGCACCCTGGGGTTGTTGCGGATGCTGCTGCAGGGAACGCCGCACGTGGTGTTGGACAGTTGGGATGCCGCGACCGCAGCGCGTCTCATCAACGAGCATGGCGTCACCGCGACGGGTGGAACGCCGTTCTTCCTGGCGACGTTGCTCGACCTCGCGGGCGAGGTCGACCTGTCCTGCCTGCGTGAGTACGGGGTGGGCGGCGCTAGCGTGCCGCCGAGTGTGATCGAGCGGGCACATCAGCACGGAATCGTGGCTTTTCGCGCCTATGGCTCCAGTGAGCATCCCTCGATTAGCGGAGGCTCATCGGAGGATGCGCTGGACAAACGGGCCCGTACCGACGGCCGTCTTCTCGACGGTGTCGAAGTCCGGATCGTCGATGATGCGCTGATGGACCTTCCTGCGGGCCGCCCCGGCGAGATCCTCAGCCGCGGGCCCGAATTGTTTGCGGGCTATCGTGATTCGGCACTCGACATCGATGCGTTTCTCCCTGGCCGGTGGTTTCGTACCGGTGACGTCGGCGTGCTGGACACCGACGGCTACCTCACGATCACCGACCGTCGGAAAGACCTCATCATCCGGGGCGGGGAGAACCTGTCCTCGAAGCTGATCGAGGACATCCTTGTCGAGCACGAGGCGGTTGCCGAGGCCGCGGTCGTGGCGGCGCCGGACCCTCGCTATGGAGAACGGGTGTGTGCCTTCATCGTGCTGCGGCCCGCCGCCGCGTTGTCGCTCGGCGACATTCGTGCGCATTTCTCCGTCGCCGGGACCGCGCGGCACCTGACACCGGAACGCCTTGAGCTCGTCGACGAGCTACCCCGGACGGCCACTGGCAAAGTGCGTAAGGACGAACTCCGCAGACGACTGCACCCCCCGGCTGCCCCGGCCCAACGTCGGCCGAGCAGCTGAGCTTGCTCACAGGGGCTGCCAATCCAGCGGGCTCCAAACGCGCCCCGCGGCGCCTCAGCTCCAGGCGATGGACTTGAGTTCGGTGAACTCTTCGATCCCGTGGTGGCCCCATTCCCGGCCCACCCCACTTTGCTTGAACCCACCGAAGACTCCCGTGATGCCCACGCCATTGGGCTGGTGTGCTGACCAACCGGGACCGGAGCTGCCCAAGGCCTCGACATTGCTGGTGGTCGAGCCCACGGTCTGCACCGAGACGTTGCCGGCGCGGAGCTGTCGCGCGACGTTGAAGCCGCGCGCGGTATTGCCGGCAACGACGCCACCTCCGAGTCCATATATCGAATCGTTCGCGATGCGGATCGCCTCATCCTCGGTCTTGTAGGTGATCACGGTGAGGACGGGACCGAAGATCTCCTCCTGGGCGATGCGCATGTCGTTGCGGGCGTTGATGAATAGCGTCGGTTCGAAGAAGAAGCCCTTGGTCAGGTGCTCAGGACGTTTGCCGCCGAAGACGAGTTCGGCGCCGTCGTCAATCCCTGATTGCACGTACCCCTCGACGCGGGCGCGCTGTTGTTCGCGGATCAACGGGCCGATCATCGTGTCGGGCTCACGGGGGTCGCCGACCTTCAGCGACGCCGCCGACTTCTTCGCGCCCTCGACGTAAGCGTCGAGGAGGTGCTCGGGCAGCAGCATCCTGGTCTGAATGGCGCAGCCTTGACCAGCATGAATCATCGACGTGATGATCCCCATGGCGGCGACGTGGTCTTCGGAGACGTCGTCCAAGACGATCGACGCGCTCTTGCCTCCCAGCTCGAGTTGCAGGCGCTTGACCGTCGGGGCCGCGGCGGCCATGATGGCCCGCCCGGTCGAGGTGGAGCCTGTGAAGGTGACCATGTCGACCATGGGGTGGGTGGTCATCTCCTCGCCGACCTCGGGTCCGCCGGCGATCACGTTCAGCACGCCGGGCGGAAGGTCGGCGTCCTGGGCGGCCTTGGCGATTTCGAAGGCGTCCAGAGGCGTCCACTGGTGCGGTTTGAGCACCACCGTGCAGCCGGCCGCCAACGCGGGAAGCACTTTGACGATGTTCAGGAAGAACGGGAAGTTGAAAGGGGTGATGGCGGCCACCACGCCTACCGGCTCTCGGACCACGGCGTGTCCGGCCATTCCGGTCGGGCCGCCAGCGGGCGGCGACACCTCCGTCCACCGCACGGCGAGTTCCATGGCGTCGGCTATCCATTCGGCGATGTCGATGGTGCCACGGACCTGAATGATGTCGGCGAGGAACCCGACCGACCCCGACTCGGCCATCACCAGCTTCTTGAGCAGGTCGTGACGCTCGTCGAGGATGGCGGCGAACCGCCGCAGCACGGTTGCCCGTTCCCGGGGTGACGACTGCGGCCAGGGCCCATCGTCGAATGCCCGCCGTGCAGCCGCAATTGCCGCATGGGTGGCCTTGAGGCCGGCGTCGGGAACCGAGCCGATGCCTTCTTCGGTGGCCGGATCGATGACCTCGATGACCCCCACCGCGTCGTCCGCCGTCCACGCACCGTCGATGAACATGTTGTCGTAGTCCCACCGTTCACTCACCGCGCTACCTCCACTCGTAGGTTCACCAACCCCCGCGAAGGCCGCCAGGCCTCAAGCAGTGGCAGTGCTGTGCGTCTCAAGTTATCAGCGTATGCCGCTATGTAGACCATCATCTTCGTTTACAGTCACCTGAGGTATCTTTTTCCGACACATCACATATTCGGATGGAGGCAAACACGCATGGACGATGTCCTGGGTTATGCGGGACGCCATGTGGTCGTTACCGGGGCAGCATCTGGGATGGGTGCCGCGACCGCGACGATCCTGACCCAGCTGGGAGCGCGGGTCACTGCGCTCGACGTCCGGCCCACCAGCGTTCGCGTCGACCGAACGCTCGAGGTGGATCTGCGCGACCGCGCCTCCATCGAGAAAGCAGCTGAATCCATCGAGGGATCGGTGGACGCCTATTTCGGCTGCGCTGGCCTGCCGGGGCCACCGTTCTCCGGCCTGGACGTGATGTTGGTCAACTTCGTGGGTGCGCGGCATCTGGTGAACCTTGTGCTACCCAGGATTCCAGCCGGCGGCGCGATAGCCCTGGTTGCATCCAACGCCGCGATGGGGTGGCAGCTGGAGCTGGAGCAGCTGATGGGTCTGATCGCCACCGACGGATTCGACGAGGGCAAGCGGTGGTGCGATGCCAATAGCGAGATGGGGGCGGTGGGCGCCTACCCGTTTTCGAAGAAGGCGATCAATGCCTGGGTCGCATCCCGCGCCGCTACCCTCATCACCGACGGCATCCGGCTCAACTGCATCAATCCCGGCCCCACGGACACCGCCATGTTGCCGCACTTCGTGGACTTCGCCGGGCAGAACGTCATCGACGCCTTCATCGGCCCGATCCGTCGGCGCTCCACCGCGGAGGAACAGGCGTGGCCGCTCGTCTTTCTCAACAGCCCCCGGTCGAGCTACGTCAACGGCGAGGCGCTGGTGACCGATGGCGGATTCTTCGGCGCTGTGCAGTCCGGCCAGCTCGATCTGACGAAGATGTTCGATGCACCCGCGGGATCGTGACGTACCTGGCCCGAGCGGTTCCGCCACCATCGGATCATTCAGTGGGGTACCGGCAACACCGGTGCGCACGCGCTGCGCTTCTTGCTCGAGGACCCCGCATTTGACGTCGTCGGGGTGTGGGTGAACCGAGAGCAGAACGTCGGGCGCGTCGTCACATCCGCTCAGGGCGGCCCGCAGCGAGTCGGCATCGCCGAGCTCAAAATGACACCGCTCGACGTCCAGGTCGTCGATGGCCGCGACAACATCCGTCGGACAAGCCGACCGATCTCAGAGCAGGCCGCGCGCACCATGCGGCGGCAGATCGAGGTAGGTAAGCACCCCGGGCGCTGCGTCGCAGACCACTGGGATGGCGTTCGTCACCGGCGTGACCGCGACGATGTAGCCGGCATGGGTGGTGTCGCCGAAGTCCGAGGTAAGCCACATGTCCACCTTGATGTTGGGTTCGCCCTCGATGATCACGCGGTAGACGTCGTCGAGGCCGTGCTCGGCGAAGTCCTCGCGGCGCAACTTGGTGATGTGCTCGATCACGATGCGCTCCTGTCCGTCGACCATGCCCTTGACCTCGAACGACATGCCCGAGAGGGTGCCCTTGGCGATGTGGCCGAAGGGGATGTCGAAGTCCTCGTCGGCGTAGATGACGCGGTGCGCCTCATCGATGCTGTCCAGTGTCACGCCCATCGCATCGGCCAGCATCGCAATGGTCGGTCCCCAGATGCTGGCCGTCACGCCCGGCAACAAGATCATCGAGGCGGACGTGTCGGGTGCCCCGAAACCGTAGAGCCCCAACTGAGGGTTGTTCCACTGTCCGTAGTTGTAGATCTCGAACAACCGTAGGGAGCGAACCTGCTGGGCGACGGTTAGGGGCGCAAGAGCCAGCCCGAAACCGGCCCAGCCCGGGTCCCCTCCGCTGGTGTAGAACGACGAGTTCCCCGCAAGGCACGCTTCGTGCAGGCGGTCGTAGACGTCACTGCCCTTGGCCTTGGGGTACACGAGCGCCGGATCGGACACATTGACGACGTTCTTTCCTGCGCGAAGCATTCGTATGCAGTCATCGACCACTGCGTCCTCGCGTCCCATGCTGTTCGCGGCGTAGCAGATGCAATCGGCGTCGCCTGCGATGAGCGCGTCCGCGTCCTGGGTCGCCAATAGTCCGATGGGCTCCACCCGCGAGAGCTCGCCCACGTCGCGGCCGGCTTTCTCCGCCGATGACACCCACGTCCCGATGAGTTCGAGATCTGGGTGCTTGAGGATGCTTTGCACCGCCAGGGTGCCCAGGTTTCCCGTTCCCCATTGAACGACCTTGTAGGTCATCGTCCGTCTCCGATCTGGCCGGGGCAATAGGCGCCGACACAGGCCGCGTGCCTCTAGGAATTTCGGGAGCCGCTTAACTGAACCTATCCTTCTACAGAAAGAAGAATGTAGTGTGCGTTTGATGACAGCCATTCAGACCAATTGGGTAGCCCCTGCTGTTCATCGCTGACAGCCTGTAGGCCACGCCCCGCATCGGGGCCCGACGAAGAATTGAATCCAGTGACGTATTCGCGCGAAGAACTCGCGGCGGCCCACGACCACCTCATCAAGCTCAGCGTGGCCGCCCAGGGCGACGGGCAATGGGACGACTACTGCAACCTGTTTACGGAGGACGCGCTCTATATCGAGCACTTCCTGGGTACGTACCACGGACGCAAAGAGATCAAGCAATGGCTCATCCCCGCCATGACCGCCTGGCCGCAGATGAGGTTTCCCATCCAATGGCGCACGTTCGACGAAGACAACGGGCTCGTCGTGTTCGCCGTTGGCAACGACATGCCCGACGTCGACGGCAACGGTCCATATTCGGTGCAATCGTGGACGCTCTTGGAATATGCGGGGAACAACCAATGGTCGCGCGAGGAAGACATCTACAACCCCGACGCCATGCTCGAGATGCTCGGTCGGTGGTGCGAAGCCGCAGGAGTGTCTTTTCCCGAGCCCGACATACAGGCCTGACCTCGCGGTCACTGTGAGCCCAGGACCAGATCCGTCCACGCCCTCGGCGCAGTAGCCGGCTCGAGATTCGACTGGTGGTACAGGCGCCCGTCGGACCCCATGTACGCGCCGGTTCGCGGGTTGTAGTGAGCGACCGCGACGGACGGAGACACACCGGTCCCGTTGGTGGCGAAGGAGCTTGGAGCTGCCTCGGCGGGCGCGGGTACTGGCGGCGCATCCGTCGGCGGCGAGGGCTCAGCGGTCTGGGCCGGTGAGACCGCGGCCGGCGAGGTGACCGTGGGCGCGTCCGGCGGTAGTGCGTCCGGCGGTTGCTCGCCTGTCCCGGGAGGTGGCGCCGTGGAAGGCGCACCGGGAGGCAACGGGGTTCCCTCGGCGGGGCCATATATGTTGGCGTCGGGGTTGACCCGATCGTCGGGCGGGACGCCTTGTGCGATCAAATTCGGATCCAGTGGGTAGGGCCCGAGTACGTGTTGCCGCTGCGCCAACGGGACGAAACCGTTCGGATCGTCGCAGAGCTGTACGGTCGGCGCCCGTTTCCCCGGGTGCCCCATGCATGGATAGTTGCGCGCACCGCGCACCGCGATCGGCGAATCCTGCGGCAGTTTGCAGTACAGACCATCGGGAGTGTCGACTTCACTGGTTTCCGCCGGCGATCGCCACGCCGATGGCGGCAGGAAGCCCACCGTGCACGCGGGTGGATCGGCGATGGTCGCGGCGAACTCGCCCAACGCGAGGCCCGTGGAATTGTTGGCTGGCGACACCGATTGGATCGCCGAGGTGTAGGCCGGCAACAAGACCAGCAACTGTTCGATCGACGGGTTGTAGGTGACACCGATCTGACCGATCGCGGTGAGGTTGGCGAGCAACACGGGCAGTGTTGGTTTGACGTCGCTCAGGAGTTTGGACACTTCGTCGGCCGCCCCAGAGCTATCGTGAAGCAGCGTGCGGATCTGAGGATCGTTCCGATTGACCTGAGCAGTGATGCCAGCCAGGCTGCGCGACCAGACGTGGATCGCCTCGGCGCTCTGCGCCTGCGAATCCAGAAGGGGCCCACTGTCGTCGACGAGGGTCCGCGTCTGGTCGGCAACCCCGTTCAGGTCGCTGGTCAACTTCGCCGACGAATCGAGCAACGAACCGAAGTCATACCCGGCTCCATCGAAGGCCCTGAAGGACTCGTCCAGCAGCTGTCCGAGTTTGTCTTGGGGAATGCTGCCGACCAGACCATTGAGCTGGTCCAGCATGGGGCCAACCGGTTGGGGAATCGTGGTGTCCGACAAGGAAATTACCGACCCGTCCGCCAAATAGGGCCCAGACTCGTCCCGTGGTTGAAGGTCTACGTACTGCTCGCCTATCGCTGACACGCTGCGCACGTGCGCAGTGAGCGCCGACGGGATCCTTGGTGAAGTGTTCAGCGAGAGGGTCGCTTCCGCATGCTTGCTGTCCACGACGTCGACGTCGGTCACCGTGCCAATCTGCACCCCGCGATAGGTGACGTTGCTGAGCTTGTAGAGGCCACCGGAGGCCGGCAACTCGAGTTTGACCGTGAGGTGGCCGATGCCCAGCAGGGTGGGTGCTTGCATGTACTTCAGCGCCATCACTGCAACACCGACGACCGAGGCGATCGTAAAGATGATCAGTTGAATGCGAACGAAACGCGTCAACATCAGCCGCCGCCCCCCGGCGCAGCGGGTGGTACCACGGGTGCATTCGGCGTACCGTAAGGCCCCGCGAATATCTGTGATGGAAGCGCAGGCACTCCTTCGACGGCCGGCGGAGGAGCACCCGTCGGTGACAGGAGTTCGCCCACCGCCGCCGGGGGCGCAACTCCCGACGGGACGGGAGCAGCAGGTGCCCCCGTGATGGGGGACATGAGCGGGTCGTAGGTGTACCGCAGGTAGTACGGATCCCCCGGCGCCGGTACCAGGGCTGCGCCGGGCTGACCCCACCGGGTGCCCAGCAGCAACGACCGCTTGAGCCGGGGGATGGTCAGGTCGAGGACCGCGAAGAGGTTCATGAAGTCGCCCCGCGCTCCGCGGTCGACGAGGTTCTGGCTCAGCGGAAACACCGATGCCGACGCTAGGGCCTGGTCGAGTCCGTCACCCACGTCGGCGAGGGCGCGGATCGTGGGGTCGAGATTGCGCAGATTCGTCACCAAATCTGCCTGACTGTCGTCGATCAGCCGGGTGGTGGTGTCGCTCAAGGCGCCTAGCTTTTCGAGTGCAGTGGTGAGGCGCGGCCGCTCGTTGATCAGAACATCCAGTGCGGGTGGAATCTGTTGCAGCGCATCTGAGATGACGTGGCGCTGGCCAGCGAACGTACCGCTAAGCCGGTTCAGCGCCTGAATCGATGCGACTAGATCGCCGCGTTGGCCGTCGAGCGTTCCGACGAATTTGTCCAAGCGCGTCAGCAGGTCTCGGACGTCTCCTTGCCGCCCTGACAGCGCAGCATTGAAGTTGTGAATGATGTCGCCAATCTGACCGAGGCCGCCGCCATTGACGACTGCCGACAGCGACGAGAGCGCCTGCTCAGTCGACGGATACGTTGTCGAACCTTGCAGTGGGAGCGTCGAGCCCGGTGCTAGCTGCCCCGTGGGTTCCTGACCCAGCGGGGGGTCCAGCGCAACGTGCAGCGTCCCGAGCAGACTGGTCTGTCCCACGCTTGCCACCGCGTTGGCTGGCACTACCACATCGGGCTGGACCGTCAAGTCGACGTCGACGTGCCAGTTCGAGAACGTCATCTTCCCGACACTGCCGACCACGACGTCGTCGATGATGACCGGCGAATTCGACTCCAGCGTACCGATGTTGGCGAATTGGGCATGGTAGACGTGGGCGCCCGATCCTCGGCCGACGGTGCCGGGCAGCGCCAAGGAGTTCACGCCGTGGAACGCACATCCCGTGGCCAGGGCGACGACGCAGACCGTAACCGCGATGAATTGAGCCGCTCGTTTCGGCGTGCCCATGGTCATGATGGCGGTGGCCCTTCGGCAGGTAGCAGCAACTGCGGCAGTGTCGGTGGCGGCAACGATGGCGGCACGGCGACGGCTGGCGGCCCGGGCGGCTGCGCTCCGGGGAACAATGCAGGTGAGGGGGCGGCCGGCAGGTGATCGGGTGCGGTCGGTCCCGGTGCGACCGCCGGGGCCGGCACGTCTGCGGGTGCGGGGTAGGGATTGTCCGGTGACCCGGTGTACGCCGACACCGTTGGTAGCGCCTCCGGCGACGCCGGGGGTGGGCCTTCACCGCCGGGTGCCAGAGCAGGGTCGGTGTAGAGCACGTTGGCCGGCGACTTCGTCAGATACGGGTTGATGGGAACGGGGGGGAAGTTGAAGTTGGGTAGCCGAAGCGCGGGTCCGAGGTACTGCCCACACAACTTTCCCGTCTCGGCTGAGGTGACGTCGGCGACCGCGGCGATGCCGCCACACAAGAACTTGGTGGGGTCGGTGAAGTTGTTGAGGACGAACGATCCGACGAAACTTCCGGAGTCGGGGTTGTAGATGTTGTATCCGTTGGCGATGGCATTGGGTGCCACGTGCAGGATGTTCTCTAGGTCGGTCGTGTGGTCGACGAGATTCTGGGTGACGTTCGCCAGCCGCTGAACTTGTTCGGCGGTTTGTTGGCGGCTGCCTGCGATGAAGCGCTTTACGTCGCCAACTGCGGCGGACAAGTCCGTCAACGCGGCGTCCAGTCCCGACGTGGCGTCGTTGAGCACGCTGGTGAGCGTGGCGAAACGGTCCTGAAAGGCGACGATCTGCTCATTGCTGTCTCGCAGCGCCGTGACGAAGACTTGGAGGTTCTTTATGATCGTCACGACGTTGCCGCCGCCGTCGGCAAGGATGCGCCCTACCCCGGAGAGCTCCGCCAACGTCTGACGCAATTTGTCGCCGTTGCCGGCCATCGCGTTGGCGGCGCTGTCGATGAACCGCGACACCGACGTGCCCGGCACGTCGGTACGCGGCCCCAAATCGGTGGCGAGCCGCATCAATTGGCTCTTCACCTCATCCCATTCGACGGGAACAGCGGTCCTCTCGACGGGAATCACCGCGCCATCGGGCATGCTCGGGCCATTGGATGCGTAGGCGGGAGCCAGTTGCACGAACCGTGCAGCCACCAGGCTCTGGGCAACGATCACCGCCTTGGCGTCGGCCGGTATGGGCACGCCGTGGTCGACGTCGATCGTCATCCTTGCCTGAGCGCCGGCCGGTTCGATGCCGACGATCGTGCCGACCTTTACGCCGAGGACACGTACTTCGTCTCCGGGGTAGATTCCGGTGGCACTGGTGAAGTACGCGGTGATCCTGGCTGGGCCGAAGTACGTTTGCCGCACCATGAAGGTTGCGGAGCTGGCGAGTAACACAACGAGCACCCCGGCCAGCAGTACCGCCAATCGTGTCCTTCTCATCGCGATCCTCCCGGAATCCCGTTGTAGGGAAAGGGGAGTTCGGCCCGCGGCCCGGCAGTGTCGGGCGGCTGCCCGGCATTGACGCCGCGTCGGAACCCGAACGCGTAGTCCAAGAACGGCTGCAGGAGCTGAAGGGGTGCGAGATTGGGTTCGAAGGCGTTGTAGTAGAAGCCGTTGGCTACCGCCTCACCCTGTGTGACCTGGTACTTCGCCAGGCCGGGCAGCGCCTTGGCGATGTTGTCGCGGTTCTTCTCCAGCATCGCAGTAACGGAGTTGAGCTTCTCCAGCGTCGGTGTCAACTCTGCCTCGTTGTCGGTTATCAGCCCGGATAGCTGTCGTGCTACCGCCGAAATGCTCGTGATCAGGTCGACGATCGCCTCACGCCGGTCGTTGAGCACCCCAAGCAGGTCGTTCGCATTGAGGATCAGCGTGTTGAGCTGTTGACTTCGATCCCCCAGCACGCCACTGACCTGGCCAGCGTTGCGGAGCAGCTGTCGCAGGGTGTCGTTGCGGCCGTTGAGAGCGCGAGACACGCGCGTCAGGCCGTCGAACGACGAGCTCAGCTGCGGAGCGATCTGATCAAGGGTGTCCGATAAGGTGTCCAGGGACGCGTTGACGCTGTCGGTGTCGGTTGTCGCCGTGTTCGCAGTCAGGTCACTGACCGCCTGGGTCAGTGAGTACGGCGACGAGGTCCGCGACATTGGAATCACAGCCGAGGGCTTCAAGCGCCCGCTGCCCGCTGACTCGACGACGAGTACCCGCTCGCCTAGCAAGGTCCCGGTGCGGATGTGCGCCGTGGTGTCCAAGCCGAGCCGGATCTTCGAATCGATGGTGAACGTGACGCGCACCTTGTCGACGTCGAGCGAAACGTCGCTCACCGAACCGATTTTCACCCCGGACAGCCGGACGGCGTTGCCCTCGGTGAGCCCACCCGCCTCGGCGAACAGCGCCTGGTACCGGACCGCCGTAGCCCACGCCGTCAGCCGCTCGGGCTGCAACCCGACGGCGATGACCAGCACGAGGACGACGATGCCAATGATTCCCGGTCGGATGAGGTCGGATCCACGGTATTTGAGCATCAGGACTCTTCGCACCTGCCCGTGGTTTGTTTCACCCAGGGAAATACCGCGGTGCGGCCCTGCAGATCCGTGACGCGGAACGACAATTCGCAGACGTAATAGTTGAACCAGGCCCCATACGCGCCGAGCCGAACCAGCTTGCGGTAATTGTTCGGCGCCTTTTGCAGCGCAGTTTCGAGGAGCACCTTGTTCTGGTCGAGAAGGGGTGCTAGGCGATTGAACTGATCAACCGTCCCAGCCAGCGGAGGACGCACGTTGTTGAGGAGGTCGGCGATCGACGCGGTCCCGGCGCTCAGTGAGTCGATGGCGGCTCCGATCGGGTTGCGGTCCTGGGCAAGCCCGCTGACGAGTCTTTCGAAGCGGTCAATGGCGCCGGAGAATTCGCCGCTATCTTTGGCCAGCGTGGCAACCACAGAGTTGAGGTTGTCGATCAGCTCCTGGATCACCTGTTCGTTGTCGGCAAGATCGTTGGAGAACGACGAAGTACTCGAAAGCAGCGAATCCAATGTTCCGCCCTGCCCCTGGAACACTTGCAACAACGATGCCGTCAACGCGTTCACGTCCTGCGGATTGAGGCCGGCGATCACCGGTTTGAGGCCGCCCAGCAATTGATCGAGGTCCAGCGCCGGCACGGTCCGGTCGACCGGGATCTGCGAGCCCGCGGCCATGAGTCGTGTCGATCCCGGGCCGTCGGTCAGTTCGAGATAGCGGTCGCCGACGAGGTTGAGATACCGTATCGAGGCTTTGCTGCCCGTGGTGAGCAGGACATCGCGGTCGGCGTCGAACGTCGCCACGACCGTGTTGTCTGATTGCACCACCACGTTCTCGACCGTGCCCACCCGCAGGCCGGCGGCTCGAACTGAATCACCAGCCTGCAGTCCGGACACGTCGCGGAAGACCGCTGAGAACGTGTTGGTCGCGCCGGTTCGATATTGCGCGAAGACCACGAACAGTGACGCAGTCAGCAGGGCCATCACGGACGCAAAGATTCCGAATTTGACGCCAACTCGTAGATAGTTGCTCATCCCGGCTGCCCGACCTGCGCGGTGTTACGTGGTGGCCCATCGATGGGTCCGAACAACGCCTGCTTGAGTGCGTCGGAATTGAGCAGGATCCCCTGGTTCCCATACTGGGCGGGATTGGCTCCGACGTCGGCGATGAGGAAGGGCGGACGAGTGTTCGGGGCAACCGACGGCAGGCCCAGACACTGCGGGCCCCCTGACCCGCCCACCTTGGGCAGGTTGGCCGGGTACCGATACCGTTCCAAGCCCAGCATGAACCCGATCGAGACCACCACTCCCGGCTCCGGCAACGGGGGCTGCAGGCTGTTGTTATAGAGCCCGGACAGGGTGCACGTCAGGGCCTGGTTGTAGCGATTGGTCAGGTCGGTCGTCGGCACCAACAGGTGAAGCAGATCGGTAAGCGGCTGACGATTGGACCCGATTACGTCGTAACCGATGTCGCCAAGCCCGATGGCGCTGATCAGAACGGCGTCGAGGTTGTGTTGCTCGTCGACGATCGTTTGGCTGATCCGCGCCGCGTTGTCGAGCGTCGTCAGCAAGTCCGGTGCTGCGTCGGCGTAGGCGTTCAGGACGATCGGCGCCACGGCGACGTCGTGGCTCAGATTGGTCAGGCTGGGGTCGAGATTGGCCAGCAGCCTGTCCAAGTCGGTAAGTGCCTGACCGAACCTCCCGCCGCGCCCGTCGAGCGCTGAGGAAATGGCACCCAGGGTTGCATTGAGCTTCTCGGGCTGGATCTTCAACAACACCGAGGTCAACTGCTCGAAGATCGTATTGAATTCGACCGTCACGCGTTTGCCGTCGAGCACCTGGCCGGGCTTAAGCGCCTGCGGAGAGGGATCGGGCGGGGGGACCAACTCCACGGACTTGGCGCCAAATACCGTCGTCGAGGCGATGTCGACGACCACGTTGGCCGGGATCTTGGCAAGTCTGGATGGATCTATTTCGAGGTGGAGTGCGGCTTGGCCGTTCGGGGATGTAGTGATGGAGGCGACCCTGCCGATCTGCACGCCCAGTAGTTTCACCTTGGCGTCCGGGTTCATTACCAGGCCCGCGCGCGGCGATAACACCGTTAGCGGGACGGACGCGACGCCCCCGCCCTGAAACAGGTAGAGGGCGACCGCGACGGTTGCGGCGATCGTGACCACGGTGCAAAGACCGGCGAGCGGCCTCGCGATGCCGAATTTCATGGCTCCTCGGCGGGAAGGACAGATTGATGACGCGGGTGTCTACCGTGCGCGATCTTCGCGGCCCGTCCAGAGTCAGGTCTGAAGCTCAACGGGTCTCCTGTGAGTATCGGTTTTCGAGGTAGTTCGAAGTGTGTCGGTCCCTGCACGGCAGAGTACAGCCTGATGAAAACGTTGCTGATGTTTTTTGACAGATATAAGCTGCCGTGTAAAGAACAGGAGGGTCTACACATGTGCGTAGCATCGGCCACGTCGCCGTTAGGCGATAGACCCGGCCCTGGACGTCATGCGCGGCGACCACGAGGACTCAGGGCGGTGATGGGGCATGTGTGCAAGGCCTCGGTTGCCCGCTGGCTGCGGTGGCGCATTCATCCGCGTGCTGAAGCGGGAGCATGATCAACAAGCTGCTGGCTGGCGCGGTGGGAGCTGTGGTGGTCGCGATCGCGACCGTCACCGCCCCGCTCGCAAACGCCGTCAACCCGATCGGCAACTTCGACCTGATCATTCCGGACAGGTTCGACTTCCACACGTGGCTGTGGTCGGCGACGCCTTGTATCAACGGTGGCGCGCCACCACCGGCCTGCATTCACGTGTTTGGGATCGCCAGACCCATTGCAAAGGCGTTCAACTACTCCGGCGATGCTCGACTCGTAGGCGGCAGCTACACGTTCATCGTCGACGATCCCTTTGGATTGCGTTGCGGCAACGTCTATTACGGTCCCACTTCCGCAACCCATGACGTCTACTCATGGGATGCGATCACGATGGCCGGGACACTGACGTCATCGTTCGATGCCGGCTGCGACGGTGCTCCGGGGACCTTGACCTATCCGATCTCGCTGGCACGGTTGTGAAAAGCATGATGACGCCGCGGGAATCCTTGGCGACGATGCTCCTACATAGGCGCGCGCGCGGACTCAGGGTGACGATCGCCGCAACGGCTATGGCGCTCGCGTGCGCCGCCTCGCCTCCGGCCGCGACCGCTCAACCAGACAATGGGAGCCTCAACGGTAGATACATTGCCACGTCGAACGGCGAATGGGCACAGACCAACGATCAATTCAGGGGTGAGACGAGCGTACGCAGCACGTGGACAATATCCTCCACGTGTGTGGATCCCACAGACTGCACCGGAACTCTATCCAGTGACCTGGGTTGGACTGCCGACATCTACAAGAAGTCCGGCATGTGGTATGTGCGGCATACGATTCCGAGCTGGCGGCAATGCTCGGACGGCACCAGTGCCGACGGCTTGCAGCTGTTCCGCTTCTACGCGGGCGACCCACTGACTGGCCAGGCGGTGCCATCCGGGTCTGATACCTATCTCGGCGACGAAGTAACGTCCTCCGCGAGCGGTGCCTGCGGCATCAACAAGCAATTGGTTATCAAGATGCCGTTCAAGATGGTTGCCGTTGCCGTCTGACCGGCGCGGCGTGATGCTGCTAATCGACATACCAAAATCGTCAGCATCCCTGTGCCCGGACTGACTACGACGATCTCATGGGATGAGACCAAACGCGTCCACTAGGCCAACAAACTTTAATTAGATAGAGACGTGCCCAGCTCGCCCCACCAAAGCGACACACTCCGTTTCGTCACGTGACAATCAGCGCATTTGGTGACGGACACCGTTAGTTATATGGCTCAGCTGCAACGGAATTGACAGGTGCCGACCAGCCGGGCATCCCTCCACCGTCATACTTCAGAGGTAAACGGACCGCGTTCGCCGCTCCGGAGAGCGTGAGTGCGTGGCTATGGTTCCGGTACCTCGAATTGGACTCTAGCCATTTGTTCAATCAAGTTGCGGCCAACCGGGCGCGGGCGGCATGTGCGCATCGTCGAGATCGTGGGCACGGTACGCGTCAGCATCGGTCAGGTCCACGATGATCGCGAAGCTCCAGTTGCCCTCTTGCAGGCCAAGATCGGATCCGATCCGGTAGGCAAGAATGCCCGGGCAGGTCAGTTGGCCACTGTTGCCTGCACGTTTGCAACCTCTTCGGGATCCTGACCGAGCTTGAGCTTGACCCATCACCACGCTTCGAATAACGGTCGGAGATTACACTCCATGCCACCTGAGATCGCCGATGTCTTTGACGCGCTGGCCGTTTAACACTCGCGGGCGGGGTGACGCTGGTCGGGACGGGCATGAACCCGATGTACGTCCCCGATCTGGCCCTCGCGTCGACAGCGATGTGCCGCGACGTCCAATCCATCCGCGTCACCGAATCACTCGACTGCATCGGATATGCCAGCGCGCCGATGTGGGAGGGCTACGGATTCGGCGGTCCACCCGATACCGCCCGGCTCCGCGACATCCTTTCGGAGGCCGAGCCTGACTATCGCGAGGCACTCGACTGTCTGGCTCGGGGGATTGGCCTTGAGGTCGAAGACTACAACCTGGTCGTGGAATGCGCCGTCGCCGTCCATGACCGCGACCTTGGCTTCATGAACATCGACGCAGGCACGGTGTGTGGCGTGGACGCGACCTGGACCGGACGGAGCAACGGCGCAGCTATTGAGGAAATGCGCACGATCTGGACACTTGGCAGTCTCTTCGGGGCGCCGCAGGAGCCCGGGTGGAAACTGCTCCACGGGTAGAGGATTGACGTCAAGGGCTAGCCTAATGTGACGCTCAAACTGTCGTTTCGTCCCGATGACTTCACGAATTTCGACGTCGGGACGACGACGGCGATGCCGGCAATCAATGCCGTTACCGCGGTCGTGGCGGCGCCGAGCGGGGTGCGATCCATCGCTGAACTACCGGTGGTCACTGGCCGGGGCAGGTGTCAGCGCTCTTTGAA
>JAOPUT010000364.1 GCA_025963385.1 Mycobacterium sp. | reverse complement strand
CTGGTGCGCGAAATCGAGCAGTCCGAAGAGGATTCGCGCGACCAGCCGGTACTCGTCTCCGCCTGAGCATCGAATGTTTGCTCACCGACGGGCAGCGGGCAGTCGGTCCGCGCACACGGGCCGACCCATAGCTCGGTGCGCTAGCGTGGGTGAACGAATCGCCCATCACAGGAGGGGACATGTCGTATCCATCGGGTCCGCCCGGTAACTCCGGATACCCGTCCGGGCCGCCGGCGGGACAGTACAGCTCACCCACTCACCAGTTCGGTCAGGCTCAGGAACCCGCTCCGGCGGGACCCAGCAAGCTTCCGCTGTATCTCGGCATCGCCGTCGCGGTGCTCGGGTTGGCCGTCTATCTGACGACCTTCGCTCTCGACGGTGGAACCACGATCGGTCCGGTGGCCGCCATCCTGGCGGGCCTGCTCGCCGGTGTCGGCCTGGTGCCGAAGCAGAAGAGCCACTTCGGGGTCGTCGCGGTCCTGGCCGTCCTCGGCTTCCTGCTGGTGCTGTCCGACGTCATCACGGTCGGCGCGAGCAACGTCGACTGGCCGTGGTACCTGCTGATCGCCTTCACGTTGCTGCAGGCGGTCGCCGCGGTGGCCGCGCTGCTGCTGGAAGCGGGTGTCGTCACCGCCCCGGCGCCGAGGCCGAAGCCGCAGTACGAACCCAGCCCCTATGGCCAGTACGGCGGGCCGGGGCAGTACTACGGCCAGGCGCAGCACGGCGGTCCATCGCACCAGCAGGGACCGCCGCAGCGGGGCGGCTACTCGCAGCAGCCGTACGGCGGCTACCCGAGTGGTCCGTCGACCGGAGGCTTCAGTGCTCAACCCGGCGCCCAGCCCGGCGGCCAACCCGGCGCCCAGTCCGCGCAGCACAACGCGCCGCAGCAGAGTGGCCCTCCGACGCCTCCGACGGGCTTCCCAGCCTTCGGTTCGCCGCAGGGTGCGATCGGTTCGCAGCCGACGCAGTCGTTCGAATCGCAGCAACCACAACAGCAGGCTGCGCCGCAATCCACGCCACCACCGTCATAATCTCTAGCGGCGCGCACGCAAACTTCGCGCCTCCGAGATGGTGCGAGGAGCGACCCAGCTAGTGGACAACCGGCCAGTCGGCACACGCCAGGCGCGCGACCTGCTCAGAGTCGCGTTCGGGCCGTCGGTCATCGCATTGGTGATCATCGCGGCCGTGGTGCTGGTCCAGTTGGTGATCGCCAACAGCGACATGACGGGCGCGTTCGGCGCGATCGCGAGTATGTGGCTGGGTGTACACCAGGTGCCGGTGTCCATCGGCGGTGCCGAGTTGGGCGTGATGCCGCTGCTGCCGATGCTCGCGATGGTGTGGGGAACGGCCCGCACCACCGCGGCGGCCACCAAGGCGGGCACGTCGTGGTTCGTCATCCGCTGGATCGTGGCGTCGGCGCTCGGTGGTCCGCTGTTGATCGCCGCGATCGCGCTGGCCGTCATCCACGACGCGTCGTCGGTGCTGACCGCACTCCAGACGCCGAGTGCATCGCTCGCCTTCGGCTGTGTGCTGGCCGTGCACCTCGCGGGCGCCCTGATCGGCGTCGGCACCCGCGTGGCACGACGGGTGCGGACCATGCCGCGGGTGCCGGCGTGGCTGCCCGACGCGTTCCGCGCCGCCTCGACGGGCGTGCTCGCGCTGTTCGGCCTGTCCGGCGTGATCGCCGCAGGGTCGATGATCGTGCACTGGGGCACGATGGACACCCTCTTCGGGATCACCGATTCGGTCTTCGGCCAGTTCAGCCTGACGTTGTTGTCGATGCTGTACGCCCCCAACGTGATCGTGGGCACGGCGGCGGTCGCGGTCGGCTCCAGCGCGCACCTGGGGCTCGCGACGTTCAGTTCGTTCACCGTGCTGGGCGGTGACGTCCCAGCCCTTCCCATCCTCGC
Organism: Mycobacterium sp.; assembly: GCA_025963385.1. Taxonomy (GTDB): domain Bacteria; phylum Actinomycetota; class Actinomycetes; order Mycobacteriales; family Mycobacteriaceae; genus Mycobacterium. The sequence continues at coordinate 5,880 of JAOPUT010000364.1, read as the reverse complement.
CGCGGTGCCCAGCCCGCCGCTGGGGCCGATCTGGGTGGCCCTCTTGATCGCGGCGGCGGCCGCGGCCGTGGCGGTGGGGCAGCAGTGTGCGCGACGGCCCGCGCCGCTGCCCGTGGCGGCGGCCAAGCTGGTCGCGGCCTCGGCGATCGGCGCCGTGGTGATGGCGTTGCTCGGTCATGCGGGCGGCGGACGGCTGGGGAACTTCGGTGACGTCGGCGTCGACCAGACCACGTTCGGCCCCGCCGTGTTCCTGTGGTTCGTCGGGGTCGGCGCCCTGACGGTCGTGATGAGTGGCGGCATCGCCCGTCGGGCCAAGGTCCGTCCCGTCCCGGCGGCGCCCGTCGTCGAGGCGGAGTCCGAACCGGAGCCCGAGCCAGCACCAGCCCCCGAGCCCGAACCCGAAACCGCCCCGGTGCCTGCGGGCGAGGAGGACGAGCCGCCCGACGAGGGGTACGACGAAGCGGAGATCGTCGCCGAGATCGTCGACGACGAGCCTGCGCCGCTGCAACCCGTGTTCGACGAACCGGTCACACGTCGAGCGGCGGGAGGACCGCCGCCGCGGGACGTATTCGACTTCGACGACGACCCCGAAGCGCACTACTTCACCGATGACGATCAATTCACCGCGGATGACCACGCCAGCGACGAACCGCAGCGCTCCTCCGATTAGGCTGCATCGCGTGCAGCCCCCGCTTCGTGTGCCCGCCAGCGCGCCAGCACGCTTGGTCGTGCTGGCGTCGGGCACGGGTTCGTTGCTGGAGTCGCTGCTCGACGCCGCCGTCGGCGACTACCCGGCGCGCGTCGTGGCGGTGGGTACCGATCGTGACTGCAGAGCCCTGGAGGTCGCCGCGGCCAACTCGTTGCCCACATACACCGTCCGGCTGGGGGACCAGCCCGACCGGGAGGCATGGGACCTGGCGATCACCGAAGCCACGGCGGCGCACCAGCCCGATCTGGTTGTCTCCGCCGGCTTCATGAAGATCCTTGGTCCGCAGTTCCTTTCGCGATTCCTGGGCCGTGTGGTGAACACGCACCCGGCACTGCTGCCCGCCTTTCCCGGCGCGCACGCGGTGCCCGACTCGCTGGCCTACGGGGTCAGGGTCACCGGTTGCACGGTGCACCTCGTCGACGCGGGAATGGACACCGGGCCGATCCTGGCGCAGGAGGCCGTGCCGGTTCTCGATGACGACGACGAGGCCGCGCTGCACGAACGGATCAAGGTCGTCGAGAGGCGACTGTTGGTGGAGGTACTTGCCGCGATGGCAACCCGCGGTGTGACGTGGACGGGACGAAGGGCGGCGCTGGGATGACCCTGCGGACGCGAGGAGCAAGATGGCCGAGGACGCGAGGAGCAAGATGACGGTGGCCGACAATGAGGGCAGGCGGCCGATTCGGCGCGCCTTGATCAGCGTGTACGACAAGACGGGGCTCGCCGAGCTGGCGCGTGGTCTCCACGACGCGGGAGTCGCCATCGTGTCGACCGGCTCCACGGCGAAAACGATTGCGGCCAGCGGTGTCCCGGTGACACCGGTCGAGGACGTGACAGGCTTCCCCGAGGTGCTCGACGGGCGCGTCAAGACCCTGCACCCGTGCGTGCACGCCGGGCTGCTGGCGGACACCCGCAAGCCCGAGCATCTGGCCGCACTGGACGAGCTCGGCGTCGCCGCGTTCGAGTTGGTGGTGGTCAACCTGTACCCGTTCGCCGAGACCGTGGAGTCCGGCGCCAGCGAGGACGAGTGCGTCGAGCAGATCGACATCGGCGGCCCGTCCATGGTGCGCGCGGCGGCCAAGAACCATCCCAGCGTCGCGGTGGTCGTCGAGCCGCGGGGCTACGACGGCGTGCTCGCCGCGGTGCGAGCCGGCGGGTTCACGCTCGAGCAGCGGAAGCGGCTGGCGTCCTTGGCGTTTCGGCACACCGCGGAGTACGACGTCGCCGTCGCCACCTGGATGGGCTCGATCCTGGCGCCCGAGGAGGGCGACGTCACGCCGCCGGAGTGGTTCGGCGGGACGTGGAAGCGCGCCGCGGTGCTGCGCTACGGCGAGAACCCGCACCAGGAGGCGGCGCTCTACCGCGACGACTCCTCTTGGCCGGGGTTGGCGCAGGCCGAGCAGTTGCACGGCAAGGAGATGTCGTACAACAACTACACCGACGCCGACGCGGCGTGGCGGGCGGCGTTCGACTACGAGCAGACCTGCGTGGCGATCATCAAGCACGCCAACCCATGTGGCATCGCCGTCTCATCGGTGTCGGTCGCCGATGCGCACCGCAAGGCGCACGAGTGCGACCCCCTCAGCGCGTTCGGTGGCGTGATCGCCGCCAACACGACGGTCAGCGTCGAGATGGCCGAGACGGTTGCGGACATCTTCACCGAGGTGATCATCGCGCCCGCCTACGAGCCGGGCGCAGTCGAGATCCTGGCCCGCAAGAAGAACGTGCGCGTACTGGTCGCGTCCGAGCCGCGGGTCGGCGGTACCGAGTTCCGTCAGCTCAGCGGCGGCCTGTTGATCCAGCAGCGCGACGCGCTCGATGCGCCCGGGGACGACCCCGCCACGTGGACGCTGGCCACGGGCACCCCCGCCGATCCCGACACCCTGGCCGACCTGGTGTTCGCCTGGCGTGCCTGCCGCGCGGTGAAGTCCAACGCGATCGTCGTCGCCAAGGACGGCGCCACCGTCGGTGTCGGCATGGGCCAGGTCAACCGGGTCGACGCGGCGAAGCTGGCGGTCGAGCGGGCGGGCGACCGCGTGAAGGGCGCCGTCGCGTCCTCGGATGCGTTCTTCCCGTTTCCCGACGGGCTCGAGGTGCTGGCCGAGGCGGGCGTGACGGCGATCGTGCACCCCGGCGGGTCGATGCGGGACGACGTCGTCACCGAGGCTGCCGCCAAGGCCGGTATCGCGCTGTATCTGACGGGTGCGCGGCACTTCGCGCACTAGCGGTCGTCAGCCGGTCTTGCGGCGGGTTCGGAGGAAGGGCACCAGCCAGGTGAACAAGGCGAGGTTGTAGACGCCGAGCGCGCCGTAGACGAGGGTGTCGCGCGGGTCGAATCCGAGCACACCCGGCGCGTGGTGGGCTGCCTCGACGGCGCAGACGACCGTCAGCGTGACCCAGGCGGCCGCGGCGAGCGCGGCGAACCCGACCGTCGTCCAGCGTCCGAGGCAGGCCAGCGTCGCCAGTGCTCCGCCCGTCAGCAGCAGGGCGCCGTGCAGCGGCGTGACGCTGAGGCCGAGAACCGGACTGCCGTCGGGGCCGAACGGCAGATTGGCCATCGACCACGCGATGGCGAATCCGCCGAGCACGCCGATGACGATGCCCTGGCACAGAAGGGCCAGGTGGGCGATCCGGAACCGCGCGGTCGTGCGATCTTCCCGCCGGTCGGTGAACTTGGTCCGTTCCGCTCCACGGGGCATCGCCTCGAGTCCCACGTGACCATGTCCAAGCACGTGGTCCAGTGTGCGTGGGCAGCGCCCCCGATGGACGAGACGCAAGCGGATTGCCAGGCGATCTGTTCGCTGCTCACAGCGACGTTGCCGGGGCGGCAATTCAGAACACCAAGGTTGGCTAGGTATGGTCGATGTCGATGAACAGCGGAGGTCTTCGGGTGGCTGCGCTGGGCGCCATCGCACTGCTGGCAGCGTCCGGGTGCGGCTCGCGGCCGACGCCGATGACGTCGATCACGGTCTACGCCGCATCATCGATGATCAAGAGCTTCACGGCGATCGGCAAGGACTTCGAGGCGGCCAATCCGAGGTACACCGTCGAGTTCGTCTTCTCGAATTCGGTGGACCTGGCGAATTCGTTGGCCGACGGCGCCGACGCGGACGTCTTCGCCTCGGGCGACAAGGACAACATGGACGTCGTGACCGACGTCGGCGCGGTCTCCGGCAATCCGGTCCCATTCGCCGCCAACAGGCTCGTCGTGGTCACGCCGCCCGGCAATCCCCGTCACCTGACCTCGCTCGCCGACCTCGCGGCGCCAGGACTGCGCGTGGCCGTGTGCGGTGCGCCCAGCGCGTGCGGCACCGCGACCCAGCTCATCCAGGGCAGGACGGGCGTTCACCTTGTCCCCCAGGAATCGGAGCCCACGCCGAGCAACGTCCTCAAGGACGTGACGAACGGAAGGGCGGACGCGGGTGTGGTCTTCATGACCGACGCGCTCGCCGCGGGTGACACCGCCTCCTGGTTCGCGCTCCCGGGCGACGAGGCCGCCGTCACGGCGTGGCTGGCCGTCATCAAGGGGTCGAAACAGGAACGCGAGGCCGAGCAGTTCGTCGGGGAGATCACCAGCGACCGGGGCAGGCGGATCCTCACCGACGACGGCTTCTACCAAGCGGTGAGCGGCCCGAAAGGCTGACGTTTTCCGTATTCCCCATTGCGCTGTAAGCAGGTAGCGGCTGCCTCTCGGCGCCAAGAGTCGTAGCTTGGAGTAGTGACATCACCTAACGATCTCCCCCGTACCCTTGGCGAGCTGCGTGCCTCCGGGCACCGCGAGCGGGGTGTGAAGGCCGAGATCCGGGAGAATCTGCTGGTCGCGCTCGGTGAGGGCCGCGACGTGTGGACCGGCATCCTGGGTTTCGAGGACACCGTCATCCCGCAGTTGGAGCGGGCACTGATCGCCGAGCACGACGTGGTGCTGCTCGGTGAACGCGGTCAGGGCAAGACACGCCTGCTGCGCTCGCTGACGAATCTGCTCGACGAGTGGACGCCCATCATCGAGGGTTCCGAGCTCCACGAGCACCCGTACACACCGATCACGCCTGAGTCGATCCGGCGCGCGGTCACCTCCGGCGACGACCTGCCGATCACGTGGTTGCACCGCAGCGAGCGCTACACCGAGAAGCTCGCGACGCCGGACACCAGCGTCGCCGACCTCGTAGGCGACATCGACCCCATCAAGGTGGCCGAGGGTCGAAGCCTCGGCGATCCGGAGACCATTGCGTTCGGCCTGATTCCGCGGGCGCACCGCGGCATCGTCGCGATCAACGAGCTGCCCGACCTCGCCGAGCGCATCCAGGTGTCGATGCTCAACGTCATGGAGGAGCGCGACATCCAGGTCCGCGGGTACACGCTGCGGCTGCCGCTCGACGTTCTCGTCGTCGCCAGCGCCAACCCCGAGGACTACACCAACCGCGGCCGCATCATCACCCCGCTCAAGGACCGGTTCGGCGCCGAGATCCGCACCCACTATCCGCAGGCGCTCGAGGCCGAGGTCGGCGTCATCCGGCAGGAAGCGCATCTGCCCGCGGCGGTGCCCGAGTACCTGCTGCAGATCCTGGCCCGCTTCGCTCGTGCGCTGCGCGAGTCGCAGTCGATCGATCAGCGCTCGGGGGTGTCGGCGCGGTTCGCGATCGCGGCCGCCGAGACGGTCGCCGCGGCGGCCACGCACCGCTCGGCGGTCCTCGGCGAGCAGGATCCCGTCGCCCGGGTCGTCGATCTGGGCACCATCATCGACGTGCTGCGCGGCAAGCTGGAGTTCGAGTCGGGCGAGGAGGGACGCGAGCAGGCGGTGCTCGAGCACCTGCTGCGGCGCGCGACCGCCGACACGGCGCAGCGACTGCTCGGCGGCTTGGACGTCGGCCCGCTGGTGACCGCGATCGAGGAGGGCGCGCCGGTGACGACGGGTGAACGCGTCTCGGCGAAGGACGTCCTGGCGGCGCTGCCGGATCTGCCCGTCGTCGACGCCGTCGCCGAACGCCTCGGCGCGCAGACCGACGGTGAACGTGCCGCGGCCCTGGAGCTGGCGCTCGAGGCCCTGTATCTGGCCAAGCGCATCGACAAGGTGTCCGGCGAGGGTGAAACAATCTATGGTTAAACGCGTTTCGCGGTATTCGCGCTACTCCGGCGGTCCCGATCCGCTGGCGCCTCCGGTCGACCTGCGCGAG
>JAOPUT010000328.1 GCA_025963385.1 Mycobacterium sp. | reverse complement strand
GCGGATGCGTTGGCGCGCGTGGCCTTTGGCGGCGAGCACGGTGAAGACGCACCATCGGTTACCACATTGGAGTTGACGACGAAATGACAGCAGCAGTGACGCATCCGCGCAAGAGCAGCACCGCCGCATCGGACGGACTGGTCGTGGAAGGTCTCACAGTCGTCACCGAAGGACGCGGAACTCCTGTCGTCGAGGACATTTCCTTCCGGGTGGCGCCCGGCCAGGTCCTCGGTCTGGTGGGAGAGTCCGGTTCGGGCAAGAGCACCGTCGGCGTGGCGCTTCTCGGCCTGGCGCGCAAAGGTTTGCGCATCGCCGGAGGTCGGGTGTCCGTCGGCGGCGTCGACATCTTGGCGCTGAGTGGTAAGGAACTGCAAGACGCCCGGGGCCGACTGGTCGCGTACGTCCCGCAGGATCCCGCCAGTGGTCTGAATCCCGCGCTTCGGGTCGGTCGTCAGCTACGCGAGTCGATCATCATTCACGGCGATGCGCTCCTCGCCGACGAGACCATCGACCAGCGTGTGACGCAGTTGATGGAAGAGGTGGGGCTACCCGCTACCGACGCCTTCTTCAACAGCTACCCCCACCAGATGTCAGGTGGTCAGCAGCAACGCGTCGGCATCGCCATGGCTTTCAGCTGCCGCCCACGGGTGATCGTCCTCGACGAACCGACCACCGGTCTTGACGTGACCACGCAACGCCGGGTCTTGGAGACCGTGCGCGAGATGACGGTCGAACACCAGGTGACCTCCGTTTACGTGAGTCACGATCTGGCTGTGGTGGCACAGCTCGCCGACCAGACCGCAGTGCTCTATGCCGGCCGCCTCGTCGAGCACGCAAGCACCCAGGCGGTGTTTCGCGGTGCACGTCATCCCTACGCGGTGGGTCTGCTGAAAGCGGTTCCCAGTCCGGCGCGCAGCGAGATCCTCGTCGGCATCGAGGGTCGGCCGCCGCGGCCTGGGCGATGGCCCCATGGCTGCTCCTTCGCGGAACGGTGCGGCTCCGTGCAGGACGCCTGCCGTGAGGAACTGCCGGCTCTACGTGATCTCGGCAACGGTGAGCCGCACTTGGTGAGATGTATATTCCCCGAGCCGCCTGTGTCAGTCGAGCATGCCAAGGACCTGGTTCCCGCGTTGTCGGGCCACCCGGACTCGGTGCTCACGGTACGTAATCTCGCTGCCAGCTACGGCCACCTGGAAGTGCTCAGTGACGTGTGCTTCGACGTTACGGCAGGACGATGTACTGCCGTCGTCGGCCAGTCGGGCTCGGGCAAGACGACACTGGCCCGCTCACTGGTCGGACTGCACACCGACTGGACGGGCACCGTCGAGTTGTCCGGCGTGAAGCTCAGTTCGAATCCGCAGCGCCGAACCAAGGAACACCGTCGCACTTTGCAGTACGTCTTCCAAAACCCTTACGGGTCATTGGATCCGCGAATGACAGTGCGGCAAAATCTGGAAGAGCCGCTGCGCTACTTCTTTGATCTATCCCGATCTGAACGCAACGAGAAGGTGAACGAGATCCTTCAAACCGTGGCGTTGTCAACGGAGTACGCCGAGCGCCTGCCGCAGCAGCTGTCCGGTGGCGAGCGTCAACGCGTCGCAGTCGGTCGCGCGCTCATCGTCGACCCGGAGGTCATGGTCTGCGACGAGATCACCTCGGCACTGGACGTGTCGGTGCAAGCACTCTTGGTCGAGCAGTTGCGCCAGATGCAATCCGAACGCGGCCTTTCGATGGTGTTCATCACGCACAACCTCGCCGTGGTCCGTAGCATCGCGCAGGACGTCGTGGTGCTCTCCGAAGGCGTCATCGTTGAGCACGGACCGGTCGACCAGGTTCTGGATCACCCTGGGCACGAGTACACCCAACGACTGCTCGCCGATCTCCCTTCGACGGTGTGACGAGCTGGTCGGCCACTCGACCACCGATGCGCAGTCCCATCCTTCGCCAGGCGACCGATGGTGCTGGACCATGGTCGTGCTGCCGACGCAGCCACCCTTTCGGCAGTGTGTGCCGACGCGTCGCGGCGCGTGCACTTCGTGCCGAAAGCCGATGGTGGATAACCGAACACGCGATTAGAGGTAGTCGATCGTTGGTCTCGCGAGGCGAGCAAGCCAGCTGAGGTGCAGAACGCCCCGGGGGTCACCATGCACGCCGCCATGGCATCGCCCCCAGGCACGGTCTGGCCCCCTTTCAGGGGTTATTGCCTATGGTCAATTGGCAGTCATGCCACCGTCGAGTGACCAAACCGCTCCCGTGCAGTAGCTCGATGCATCGGAGACGAGGTATTTGACGAGGTTTGAAATCTCTTCGGGCTGCGCCAAGCGCGGTATCGGCTGCTTGGTGAGCCATTCGTCGAAGTCGAAATAGGGATTGTCGGCCATGATGACCTTCTCTTCGTCGAGCATGGGGGAGTCGACGTTTCCGGGTGCGATGCAATTGACCCGGATGTTTTCGGCGGCGTAGGTCAAGGCTGCGGACTTGGTGATGCCGCAGACACCGAACTTGGTGGCGACGTACCCGGCATAGCCATAGGTTCCCGTGACCCCGAAGGCGGAGGAGATGTTGACGATTGCGCCGCCCCCGGCCGCCCGCATCGCCGGAATGACCGCACGCATACCTTTGAACACACCGGTCAGGTTCGTCGCCACCACGTCGTCCCACGCTGCGTCTGAGCAACTGTCGACGGGCTCCCACTGCACGATCCCGGCGTTGTTCACCAGGATGTTCAGCGAACCGTACGTGTTGAGCGTGCTCTCGACCGCTTCCTGCCACTCTTGAGTGCTTCGGACATCGCTGTGTAGATAGAGGGCATCGCCCCCGTTGTTCTGGATGTCCTTGGCGACCTTCTCGCCGAGTTCGTCTCTGAGGTCGGTCAGCACCACTTGGACTCCTGATGCGGCGAGCACGCGGGCATGTGCCGCGCCCTGTCCGCGGGCACCTCCGGTGATGAGGGCAGTTTTGCCTTGCAGGTCGTCGAACATCTTGGATTTCCTTCCGTTGGCTATCTGGGGATGTGCAGGGTTGGTCGTTTGCGTTCGGCGCGCCAGGCGACGTCAAGGCGAAATGCGAATAGTGGACCGCCGCTGGCGCAATTGCATTGCAGTACAGGGCATGTAGCGGTGCGCTTCTGTGTACGCAACCCGCCCACCAGCGGCATGCCGGCTGCTCTGCTTGGGGACGCAGAACCCGTCCGCTGGCACGGCTGCCAGGCGAACCTACGCGTAGATCTCCGCGTAGATCCGCTCGATGTCGGCAGGGGCGGGCAGCACCGGGTTGTTGGCTGGCGACCCCGACGCAATGGCCTGCTCAGCCATCAACGGGGTCAGCTGGGTCCAAGCGTCGTGGTCGATGCCGTAACTCTTCGGAGTGGGCACCTCCAGGTCACGGCATAGCTCGATGAGGGCGTCGACCATCCTCCGCGAGGCGACGTCGTCACCAGTGCTGGGATCGGCTACGCCGTAAGCGCGGGCGCACTGCGCGTAGCGGGCTTCAGCGCCGGACACCGAGTAGGCCGTGACGGCCGGGAAAAGCATCGCGTTCGAAAGGCCGTGTGCCACATGGAAGTGAGCGCCAATGGGGCGGCTCATTCCGTGTACCAGGGTGACACTCGAATTGGAGAAGGCCATTCCGGCTTGAGTTGCGGCCGCCATCATCGCCTCACGCGCAACGCGGTCGTTCCCATCATGGTAGGCGCGACGAAGGTTCGCTGAGACCAAGCCAATCGCCGACAGGGACATGGCGTCGCTGATCGGATTGGCCTTACGGCTGACGTACGCCTCGACGGCATGGGCGAGCGCGTCGACACCGGTGTCCGCGGTCAGTCTGGGCGGCATCGACAGCGTGAGCTCGTAGTCGATGATGGCGGCGAAGGGGAGGAACGACATGCCAGGACACAACATCTTCTCGTCATTGTCGCTATCGCTGATCACGGTGAATTGCGTTGCCTCAGAACCACTTCCTGCGGTAGTGGGGATTGCGATGATGGGGAGCGCCGGGCCGCTGTAACTGTTGGGCGCCTTGAACTTGCGCATCGGGCCGCCCTGAGTAGCCAGTACGGCGAGTGCCTTGGCGGAATCCATCGGGCTTCCCCCACCGAATCCGATGACGCAATCCGCGTCGTGGGCGCGCACGGCATCGACGCCGCGCTCTAGTGACTCCGTAGTGGGGTCCGGCACGGTGCCGTCGAATACCGCCGCGTCGAGTCCCGCACTGCGGAGCAGTTGAATCACACGATCGGCGGCGCCCGTCGTGGTGAGGTACGCGTCGGTGACGATCAGCGGACGTTGAAGTCCGAGAGTCTCGATGAGGGCAGGCAGCTCGTTGACGGCTCCGGGGCCGATTCGCGAGTAGCGGGGGAAGGCGATGTTTGCAGACATGGCTTACTTTCGTTGTCTAGGAGATGGTCAGGCGTTTTGGGGGAAGCCGAGTTCGATGCCGCCGTGGCTGGGGTCGAGCCAGCGGCTGGTGATGGCCTTGCCGCGGGTGAAGAAGTGCACGCCTTCGGTGCCGTGGGCGTGGCTGTCGCCGA
>JAOPUT010000327.1 GCA_025963385.1 Mycobacterium sp. | reverse complement strand
TCGGCGACAGCCACGCCCACGGCACCGAAGGCGTGCACTTCTTCACCCGCGGCAAGGCCATCACCAGCCGCTGGCTCGACCCCAGCCACGGCGGCATCGAACTCGGCTTCCCCCAAAACGCCTGACCTGTCTCACCCCTTCCGCGAGGGTGCGTGTCTGTCCCAGACACGCCGCTCGCGGATCGGACTTCACGCACACTCGCGATGTTTGGAGCCACAGTGACCCACCCACGACTCGTTGCCACCGCGTGGAGCAGCGCAGGCGACACGTCCCCGATGCGCTCGCCCGCTACGAGTCCGGTACCCATCGCCGAGCGGGTGGCCGCCATCGCGGAGGCCGGGTTCTGCGGATTCGGCTTGATCGCAGACGATCTCGTCGCGGTTCGGGATTCAATCGGCTTCGAGGGTCTGCGAGGCCTCGTCGCCGACGCGGGGTTGGTCCACCTCGAGATCGAACTGCTCGAGCGATGGTGGGTTCCGCGCGGTCATCCTGGGCACAGCTACGACGTTCGGGACCTGCTGTTCGAGGCCGCCGACGTGTTGAACCCGGTCATGATCAAGATCGGCTCCGAGAGCGGGCCGCCCTCGTCAGATCCGCTGGCCCTCGCCGAGCCATTGCGCGAGCTCGCCGAACAGGCGGCCGCCCATGGCACCCGGGTCGCCATCGAGACGATGCCGTTATCGGCCATCGCCACGGTGCCGATGGGGGCCGAAATAGTCGCTGCGGCCGATCATCCCGGTGCGGGTCTGCTCATCGATGCCTGGCACGTCTTCCGGGCGGGCACGCCGCTGGCCGAACTCGAGTCGGCTCTTCGGCCGGAGATGATCTTCGGCGTCGAACTCGACGATGCCGCACCGGAGATGGTCGGATCGATGTTCGAGGACACCGTCAACCGCCGGTTATTCTGCGGCGAAGGCTCTTTCGATCTCTCCGGCCTGGTAGCGACACTGCGAAGGATCGGTTTCGACGGACCGTGGGGTGTCGAGATCCTCTCCAGCGCATATCGGGTGCTTCCGGTGGATCAGGCGCTCAAACTCGCCGCGGAATCGGCACTGTCGGTCCTCTAGCCGCACGCCCTGAAACGACGAAAGTACGCTTGCTGACGAGTTTCTCGAGTGAGAACGTCAACAAGCGTACCTTCGGCGCAAGCGATCAGAGGATGTACAACATCTCCTGGTAGGTCGGCAGCGGCCAGAGATCGTCGGCCACAACGCCTTCCAGCGTGTCGGCCGCGGCACGGACCGCCTCCATCAGCGGCAGCAGGCTCTGCGCGTGCTTGGCCTCCTCGGCAGCGCTGTCGCCACCGTGCTCACCCATCGCCGTCTTCAGCGTCGCCAGTGCGGCGGTCAGCTCGGAGATCGGCGTCGACACCGTCTGCAGCAGCGTCAGGTCGGGTTCGATCCCCGCGGCCTTGAGCGTCGCGACGTTCGAAGCCAGCTCGGTCTGGTAGCGGATCGCGGCAGGCAGGATCACCGTGGATCCGATCTCCAGCGTCAGCTTGGCCTCGACGTTGACGGTCAGGACGTAGGTCTCGTAGCGGACTTCTTCACGGCTGTGCAGTTCGCGCGAGCTGAAGACGCCGTACTTCTCGAAGACCTCGATGGCCTCCGGCGTCACCAGCTGCGGAATGGAGTCGATGGTCGTCTTGAGGTTTGGCAACCCCCGCTCGGCGGCCTCGATCTGCCAGTTCTCCGAGTAGCCGTCACCGTTGAACACGACGGCACCGTGCTCGGTGATGATCTCGGTCAGCAGCTTCTGGACGGCGCTGTCGAAGTCCTCGCCCTCGCCGACCGCCTTCTCCAGCGCGGTGGCCATGTAGTCCAGTGAGTCGGCCATGATCGTGTTGAGGATGATCATCGGCACGTTGATCGTCTGCCCGGAACCAGGAGCACGGAACTCGAAGCGGTTGCCGGTGAAGGCGAACGGGCTGGTGCGGTTACGGTCGCCGGGATCGGTCGGAAGGATCGGCAGCGTGTCGACGCCGATGATCATGGTGCCCTTGCCCTTTGACGATGTGGCCGCACCCTTGGCGATCTGCTCGAACACGTCGGCGAGCTGGTCGCCGAGGAAGATCGAGATGATGGCGGGCGGCGCCTCGTTGGCGCCGAGGCGGTGGTCGTTGGTGGCCGAGGCAACCGACACGCGCAGCAGGCCCGAGAACTTGTGCACGGCGCGGATCACCGCGGCACAGAACACCAGGAACTGGGCGTTCTCGTGCGGGGTGTCACCGGGGACGAGGAGGCTGCCGAACTGGGCGTTGCCCAGCGAGAAGTTGACGTGCTTGCCGGACCCGTTGACGCCGGCGAATGGCTTCTCGTGGAACAGGCACTCCATGCCGTGCTTCTTGGCGATGGCCTTGAACGTCGTCATCAGCAGCTGCTGGTGGTCGGCGGCGATGTTGGCCCGCTCGAACATCGGGGCGATCTCGAACTGGCCCGGCGCGACCTCGTTGTGCCGGGTCTTGGCAGGAATGCCGAGCTTGAACAGCTCACGCTCGGTGTCCATCATGAAGCCGAGCACCCGCTCGGGGATGGCGCCGAAGTAGTGGTCGTCGAACTCCTGGCCCTTGGGCGGCTTCGAGCCGAACAGCGTGCGGCCCGCGTTGATCAGGTCGGGACGCGCCAGGAAGAAGTGGCGGTCGACGAGGAAGTACTCCTGCTCCGGACCGCAGAACGAGACGATGTGGTCGAAGTTCTCGTGCCCGAACAGCTTCAGAATGCGCTCGGCCTGCGCACCCATCGCCTGCTGGCTGCGCAGCAACGGGGTCTTGTAATCCAGTGCCTCACCGGTCATCGAGACGAAGACCGTGGGGATGCACAGCGTGTTGCCGTTCGGGTTCTCGAGGATGTAGGCCGGGCTGGTGACATCCCAGCCGGTGTAGCCCCGCGCCTCGAAGGTGCTGCGCAGTCCGCCGGAGGGGAAGCTGGAGGCGTCGGGTTCGCCCTGGATCAACGTCTTGCCCGCGAACTCGGCCAGGGTCTGGCCATCGGAGACCGGCTCGAGGAAGCTGTCGTGCTTCTCGGCGGTCAACCCGGTCATCGGGTAGAAGACGTGCGCGTAGTGGGTCGCGCCGCGAGACAGCGCCCAGTCCTTCATCACCGAGGCGACGGAGTCAGCCACCGACGGGTCCAGCTTGGCGCCCTTCTCGATGCTCGCGGCGACGGACTTGTAGACCGACTTCGGCAGACGCAGCCGCATCTCGGCCAGAGTGAAGACGTTGGCACCGAAGATCTCGCCGGGTTCTTCGGTGGGGTCGAAGCTGATCGCAGGAGGCACGTACGCTTCGACATTGTTGATCGCCTGCAGACGGACCGCATTTCCGCTCAATGGAGTTCTTCTTTCCCGGTGGGCCCGCTCCGGAATCGCAGGCTAGACCGGCCCACACTAGAAACGCCACGTTCCGGGACTGTTACGTGCGCGTCACCGACAGAATGCGGGTACCTAGGAAGAATGCGGGTACGTAGGAAAGATGAAGCCCGTTGCCGTGCTCGCCCTGTTGGCTACGGCAGCGGCGATGTCGGCATGCACGGCGTCGGCGCCGACGTCTGCACCTGACTCATCTGCGACGTCGACCCCGACCACGACCGGCCTCCTGCCGCCCGGCGTGCCCACCGAGGGCACTCGCCCCCCGGCGAATGACCTACCGCCGCCTGCCGAACCCGGCCGGGCAACCGTCCCCACGCAAACACCACCCGGTCGCGTCGTGTCCGTGGGCGACGCACCAGAGGGAATAGTCGTCGACGCGATGACGCGGACGGTCGCCGTTCTGAAGCGAAACCCCGACGAATTGCTCCTGCTCAACGCCGACAGCGGCGAGGTCACGGGGCACGCTCCGCTGCCGGGCACGGGACGCCATCTGCAGCTCGCCAAGCCCGGCGGACCCGTGCTCGTCCCGGTCGAGAGTGCCAACGCCCTCGTCCGCGTCGACCTGCCGGGAGGCGCGGCCGAACGGCAGATCATCACGGGCACCGTCCCCCACGATGCGTCCGAGGCGCCCAACGGCACGGTGTTCGTGGCCAACGAACACGGGGGTACGGTCACCGCCATCCGCGGCGACGACATCGTCAAGGTCTTCACCGACAGCGTCCAGCCCGCAGGCCTTGCGCCCGTTGGCAATTCGATGGGATTGCTCGACGTGCGCAAGAACGATCTGACGATCTACGACTCCGACAAGCTCACCATCGTCGGCTCCACTCCAGCCGGGGCCGGACCCACGCACCTCGTCGCGGACAAGCACGGACGCCTGATCGCGGCCGACACGCGAGGGAATGCCGTGCGGGTGTTCACCACGGAGCCGCGCGAGGTGGCGAACGTGCCCCAACCCGGCGCGCCCTACGGCATCACGTACGACGCGGTGCGCGATCGCCTGTGGGTGGCATCGTCGGGTACCAACGAGGTGGTCGGCTACGACATGGCGGCCGCCACTCCGCGTGAGGTCGCCCGCATCGCGACGGTGCAGAATCCGTACACCCTCGGCGTGGACTCCACGACCGGGCGGTTGTTCATCGCCGGCGTTTCCGGCGGGCTCGTGCAGATCGTAGACACACCGGCTTAGATAGGACACATGGGTATTCGGCGTCGAATGACGGGTCGTGACGTCAGCCACGACATCGCGGTGAAGTACGACGAACACTCCGTTGCCACCACGGGCGCGGAGCACGAAGCGGCCGGGGTGAAGGCCGTGATGGTCTCGCTGCAGCGCGGCGTCACGTCGATGGGTCCGCTGCGCACGGCCGCCGCATTGGTCCGACTCAACCAACGCAAGGGGTTCGACTGCCCGGGGTGCGCGTGGCCCGAGGAACACGGTGGCCGCAAGTTCGCCGAGTTCTGCGAGAACGGCGCCAAGGCGGTCGCCGAGGAAGCCACCAAGCGGGTCGTCACCCCCGACTTCTTTGCGCGGCATTCGATGGCCGACCTGTCCGAGCGTCCCGAGTACTGGCTCAGCCAGCAGGGCAGGCTCACCCACCCGGTGATCCTGCGGGAGGGCGACGACCACTACCGGCCAATCAGCTGGGACCACGCGTATCACGTGATCGCTCAGCACCTCAACGCCCTCGCCAGCCCAGACGAGGCCGTCTTCTACACCTCGGGGCGCACCAGCAACGAGGCGGCGTTCCTCTACCAGCTGCTGGTCCGCAGCTTCGGCACCAACAACCTGCCGGACTGTTCGAACATGTGCCACGAATCCTCGGGTACGTCGCTGACCGATTCGATCGGCATCGGCAAGGGCTCGGTGACCGTCGAGGACCTCGAGAAGGCCGACGTCATCCTCATCGCGGGTCAGAATCCCGGCACCAATCATCCGCGCATGCTCTCGGTGCTGGAGAAGGCCAAGGAGAATGGCGCGACGATCATCGCGATCAACCCGCTGCCCGAGGCGGGTCTGATGCGCTTCAAGGATCCGCAGAAGGTGCACGGGGTGGTCGGCCACGGCATCGGCATCGCCGACGAGTTCGTCCAGATCCGGCTGGGCGGCGACATGGCGCTGTTCGCCGGGCTGGGCCGGCTGCTGCTGGAGGCCCAGGACAAGGCAGGTCCTGGCACCCAGATCGTCGACCGCGCCTTCGTCGCCGAGCACTGCGCCAACTTCGAGGCCTACGAGGCGCAGACGCGCGCCGTCGACCTCGACGAGGTGCTCGAGGCCACGGGCGTCGACCGCAGTCAGCTCGAACGCGTGGCCCAGATGTTGATCGCCTCCGACCGCACCGTCGCCTGCTGGGCAATGGGTCTGACGCAGCACCGGCATGCCGTGTCGATGATCTCCGAACTCACCAACCTGCTGCTGCTGCGCGGCATGATCGGCAAGCCGGGTGCCGGGGTGTGCCCGGTGCGCGGGCACTCCAACGTCCAGGGTGACCGCACGATGGGCATTTGGGAGAAGATGCCCGAAACCTTTCTGCAGGCACTGGATTCGGAGTTCGGTATCGTGAGCCCGCGCAAGCACGGCATGGACACCGTCGACGCCATCCGTGCCATGCGCGACGGGCGGGCGTCGGTGTTCATGGGCATGGGCGGCAACTTCGCGATGGCGACACCGGACACCGAGGTCACCGAGGCGGCGCTGCGCAGTTGCTCGCTGACGGTGCAGGTGTCGACGAAGCTCAACCGCAGCCACCTGACGACCGGGCGCACGGCCCTCATCCTGCCGTCGCTGGGCCGTACCGACAAGGACTTGCAGTCAGGCGTCAAACAGCAGGTGTCCGTTGAGGATTCGATGTCGATGGTGCATCTGTCCCGAGGCAGCCTGCAACCGCCCGGCGAGCACGTCCGCAGTGAAGTCGCCATCGTCAGTCAGCTGGCGCGCGCCGTGCTCGGCGCCGACCACCCGGTGCCATGGGAGGCATTCCAGGCCGACTACGACCGGGTGCGTGACGCCATCGCGGCGGTGGTGCCGGGCTGCGCCGACTACAACCGCCAGGTCCGCCAGCCCGACGGCTTTCAGCTGCCCAATCCGCCGCGCGACTCCCGCGAGTTCCCCACCACGACGGGCAAGGCCAACTTCGCGGTCAACCCGCTGGTGTGGATACCCGTGCCAGAGGGTCGCCTGATCTTGCAGACCTTGCGCAGCCACGACCAGTACAACACCACGATCTACGGCCTCGACGACCGCTATCGCGGAGTCAAGGGCGGCCGCCGGGTGATCTTCGTCAACCCGGCCGACATCGCCTCGCTCGGCTTCAGCGAATTCGAGCGCGTGGATCTGGTGTCCGAATTCACCACCGCCACAGGCGACGTCGAGGAGCGCCGTGCCGAGGACTTCCTGATCGTCCCGTACTCGACGCCGGTCGGCAACGCGGCGGCCTACTATCCCGAGACCAACTCGCTGGTCGCGCTGGACCACGTGGCGGCCCGCTCGAACACGCCGGTGTCCAAGGCCGTGCAGATTCGACTGGAAGCCCGCACCAGTGGGTAGGGTCACGGCCCGCCGCCGGGCCAGCCACCTCACCGCCGACGGCGCCACCGCCAGGCCCGAGACGCTGGCCGTCGAGGAGCCGATGGAGATCCGTGTCAACGGCACGGCGATCAGCGTGACCATGCGCACCCCCGGGTCGGACATCGAACTGGCCCAAGGCTTTCTGCTCACCGAGGGCGTGATCGGCCAGCGCGGCGACATCGCCACCGTCCAGTACTGCCGCGGCGCGGGTGAGGACGGCATGAACACCTACAACGTGCTCGACGTGACGCTGGCGCCCGGCGTGTCGATGCCCGAGGTCGACGTGACCCGCAACTTCTACACCACGTCGTCCTGCGGCGTCTGCGGCAAGGGCTCCATCGACGCGATCAAGCTCATCAGCCGCCACTCCCCCGGCGACGACCCCACCGTCGTCGCGTCGGAGACGCTGTCCGCCATGCCCGACCAACTCCGGGGCGCGCAGCGGATCTTCGCCGCCACCGGCGGTCTGCACGGCGCCGCGCTCTTCGACGCCGACGGCACGATGCTCGTCGTCCGCGAGGACATCGGACGTCACAACGCCGTGGACAAGGTCATCGGATGGGCGCTGGAGAACGACCGCATCCCGTTGACGGGAACGGTGTTGCTCGTCAGCGGTCGGGCGTCGTTCGAGCTGACGCAGAAGGCCGTGATGGCAGGCATTCCCATACTCGCTGCGGTGTCCGCACCGTCATCGCTGGCCGTCGATCTGGCGGCACAGGCCGGCCTGACGCTGGTTGCCTTCCTGCGCGGCGACTCGATGAACGTCTACACCCGTCAGGACCGCGTCAGGCACTGACCGACCCCGGGCACGCGCCCGGATTCCACCCTCGGGTAAGCGCCCCTGCCTGCAATCTCCATCCGATCTCCATACAACCTCCAAGTTCTCGAACCCGCTGCCGACGAACATCGACTCCCGTCGCAACCCATCGATTACAAGGGAGCCAGCACCGTGGCGGAGATTCTGATCGCAGCATGCCCACCCATCGGACACGTCGCGCCACTGCTCAACGTGGCGCGCGGCCTGGTCCGCCGCGGCCACGACGTCACCTTCCTCACCTCGGCACGGCACGCCGACACGGTGCAGGCGACCGGCGCCGTCCCGCAGCCGCTCCCCTACGGCGCCGACTACGACGACGCGTCCTTCGACGCCGACCTGCCGGGCCGCGCCGAGACGTCGGGCGTCGCGCGGGTCAACTTCGACGTCAAGCACGTCTTCGTGCGACCGCTGCCGCACCAGGCCGCTGCCCTGGACGAACTGATGAAGGCCAAGCACTTCGACGCCATCCTGACCGACGCATTCTTCCTCGGCATCCTGCCCATGCTGCTGGGCGATCGCGCATCCCGGCCACCGGTGCTGACCTACTCGACCACGCCACTGTTCTTGTCCAGCCGGGACACCGCACCCGGCGGCACCGGGATCCTGCCGGGAACGGGTGCGTTGGGCCGACTGCGCAATCGTGCGCTGAACACTGCAGCGCAGAAGATCCTCCTTCGCGCCTCGCACCAGGCCGCCGACACGATGCTCTCGGCGCTCGGCCTCCCCAAACTGCCCGTCTTCGTGCTGGATTCGGCCATCCTGGCCGACCGGTTGATCGTCCCGACGATTCCGGAGTTCGAGTACCACCGCGGCGACCTGCCCGCCCACGTCCGCTTCGTCGGTGCGGTCAGCCCACCACCCACCGATGGATTCGTGGCGCCGCCGTGGTGGCACGAACTGTCGGCCGATCGTCCCGTCGTCCACGTCACGCAGGGCACCATCGACAATGCCGACCTCGGCAGGCTGATCGAGCCGACCCTCGAGGCACTCGCCGACGAAGACGTCACCGTCGTGGTCACCACCGGTGGACGGCCGGTCTCGCAGATTCGTGGTCCGCTGCCCACGAATGCGTTCGTCGCGGAGTTCATCCCGCACGACGTGCTGCTGCCGTCGGTGGACGTCATGGTCACCAACGGCGGCTACGGCGCCGTGCAGCGGGCATTGATGACCGGCGTACCGCTGGTGGTCGCGGGCAACACCGAGGACAAGCCCGAGGTCGCCGCGCGCGTCGAATGGTTCGGCGCCGGAGTGAATCTGCGTACCGGCGTCCCGACCGCCGCAATGGTGCGACGCGCGGTGCGCCAGGTACTCGAGGACGACGCCTACCGGACTGCCGCGCGCACACTCCAACGCGCCTACGCCCTCCGTGACGGCGTCGCGGACATCGCCGATCTCGTCGACGAGGTCATCGCCGAGCGCGCCGTGGCGGCAGTGCGCGAGCCCGACCGCGATCGCGTCCGCGCGAGCACGCGCTGTTGAGCCGGGGCGCCATGGCAGAGATCCTCATCGCGACACTGTCACCCACCGGACACGTCGGACCGATGCTCAGCGTCGTCAGGGACATGGTGGCCCGAGGCAACCGGGTCACCGTGATGACGGGGGCGGTTCACGCCTCGGCCGTCACCGCGGTCGGCGCCGAGCTGCATCCACTGCCCGCACACGCCGATCTCGACGAGGCGCAGTTCGACTCCGCGGCTCGCGGCAACACCTCGGGCATCGAGGCGCTCAACCAGGCGATCAACCGAATGTTCTTGGCGCCCATGCCTCATCAGGCTGCAGAGCTCGGCGCCGCGATGGGAAGGACTCGGTTCGACGCCGTCATCGTCGACTACGGGTTCTTCGGCATCATCCCGTATCTGCTCGGCGACCCGGCGGCGCGCCCACCCGTGCTGTACTACACGCCGACCCCGCTGATGCTGTCGAGCCTGGACACCGCGCCGACGGGAATGGGCCTGCCGCCCCGCACAGGCGTGATCGGACGCCTGCGCAATCAGGCCCTGAACCTGTTCTCCCACAAGGTGATTCTCCGGCAGTCCCATCGTGCTGCCAATGCGATGTTCGAGGAAATGGGCCTGCCGCGGCTGCCGGTGTTCCTCCTCGACGTCGGCGTGCTCGCCGACCGCTTCATCGTGCCGACGGTGTCGAGCTTCGAGTATCCGCGCCGCGATCTGGCACCGAACGTGCGGTTCGTCGGGCAGGTGCACCCACAGCCGGCGCGTGACTACGTCCGCCCCGCGTGGTGGGCGGAACTCGACGGTGACCGGCCGGTCGTCCACGTCACCCAGGGCACCGTCGACAACAAGGATCTGTCCCGGCTGATCGAGCCGACGATCGAGGCACTCGGCCATGACGACGTGATGGTCGTCGCGACCACCGGCGGGCGCCCCAGCGCGGAGCTGCAGATCCCGCTGCCCGCCAATACCCATGTCGCCGAGTACATTCCGCACGAGGTGCTCCTGCCGAAGGTCGACGTGATGGTCACCAACGGCGGCTACGGCGCCGTGCAGCGCGCGGTGTCGACGGGCGTGCCACTCGTCGTGGCGGGCAGCACCGAGGACAAACCCGAGGTCGCCGCTCGCGTCGCCTGGTCGGGAGCGGGCATCGACCTCAGGACCGGCACCCCGACCGCCGCGACGATTCGCCGCGCGGTGCACCAGGTGCTGGACGGTGGAAGCTACCTCCGCCGCGCCCGCGAACTGGAGTCCGACTTTGCCAGGCGCGACGGCGTCGCCGAGATCGCCGCGCTCGTCGGGGAGGTGATCGCCGAGCGGCGGCTCGCCGCTCGCGCGCACCCGTCACATCTGTGGTCCCCTGAGGTATGACGAGAGACGAGATCACCCAGCAGATCATCGAGGCCCGCCTGGCCAAGGGCCTCACCTGGCAGCAGCTCGCCGACGCCGTCGACCGTCCGGTCGTGTGGACGACGTCGGCGCTGTTGGGTCAGCACCCGATTCCACCCGAACTGGGCTCCGTACTGGTCGAGAAGCTCGGCATCGACGAGACCGCGGTGCCGGTGCTCGCCGCGGTCCCGATGCGCGGCGGGCTGCCGACGGCCGTGCCGACGGACCCGACGATCTACCGGTTCTACGAGGCGCTGTCGGTATATGGCGGGGCCATCAAGGAGCTGATTCACGAGCAGTTCGGCGACGGCATCATGAGCGCCATCAACTTCAGCGTGGACGTCGCGAAGAAACCCCATCCCGGCGGCGACCGCGTCGTGGTCACCCTCGACGGCAAGTTCCTGGCCTACGAGTGGAACCAAGCTTCGGAGCGGTGACGAGAATGCACTGAGGGTCGTGAATCGAGTGGATTCACGACCCTCTGTGCGATCTCGGAAAGGCTAGGCGCTCTTGTCGCGACGCTCGGTGCGAGACGGCTTGCGCGGCACGATCGTCGGCAGCACGTTGTCCTCGACGGTCTCCTTGGTCACCACGACCTTGGCCACGTCGTCACGGCTGGGGATGTCGTACATCACCGGGAGCAGGACTTCCTCCATGATGGCGCGCAGTCCGCGGGCGCCGGTGCCACGGTGGATGGCCTGATCGGCGATTGCCTCGAGCGCGTCGCCGGTGAACTCGAGCTCCACGCCGTCCATCTCGAACAGCCGGTTGTACTGCTTGACCAGCGCGTTCTTGGGCTCTGACAGGATCGTGACCAGGGATTCCTTGTCCAGGTTCGTCACCGATGCCACGACCGGCAGACGCCCGATGAACTCGGGGATGAGCCCGAACTTGATCAGGTCCTCCGGCATGACTTCCGCGAAATGGTCCTGCGTGTCGATCTCCGCCTTGCTGCGAACCTCGGCGCCGAAGCCGAGGCCGCGCTTGCCGACCCGGTCGGAGACGATCTTCTCGAGGCCGGCGAACGCGCCCGCGACGATGAACAGCACGTTGGTGGTGTCGATCTGGATGAATTCCTGATGCGGGTGCTTGCGACCGCCCTGCGGCGGGACGGAGGCCTGCGTGCCCTCGAGGATCTTCAGCAGCGCCTGCTGGACACCCTCACCGGAGACGTCACGCGTGATCGACGGGTTCTCGCTCTTGCGGGCGATCTTGTCGACCTCGTCGATGTAGATGATGCCGGTCTCGGCGCGCTTGACGTCGTAGTCGGCGGCCTGGATGAGCTTGAGCAGGATGTTCTCGACGTCCTCACCGACGTAGCCGGCTTCGGTGAGCGCGGTGGCGTCGGCGATCGCAAAGGGAACGTTGAGCATCTTGGCCAGCGTCTGCGCCAGGTACGTCTTGCCGCAACCGGTGGGACCCAGCATCAGGATGTTGGACTTGGCCAGCTCCACGGGCTCGGCGCGCGTGTCACGCGACTTCTCCTGGGCCTGGATGCGCTTGTAGTGGTTGTAGACGGCGACGGCCAGCGTGCGCTTCGCGGTGTCCTGGCCAATGACGTAACCCTCGAGGAATTCGCGTATCTCGGCGGGCTTGGGCAGCTCGTCGAGTTTGACGTCATCGGCGTCGGCGAGTTCCTCTTCGATGATCTCGTTGCAGAGGTCGATGCACTCGTCGCAGATGTACACGCCGGGACCCGCGATGAGCTTCTTGACTTGCTTCTGGCTCTTTCCGCAGAACGAGCACTTCAGCAGGTCACCGCCGTCTCCAATGCGCGCCATTAGCCTGCGGCCCTACTTTCCTGATCGCCGTCGGAATGTCTCGGTTTGGTGGATCACCTCGGGTGTGCTCCCGACGCTACCCGTATGTTCCGGCACCTTGCGACCGATAAAGCCGAATAGCGCCGTTGATATTTGCTTGCGTTGATGGAGAACATATCCCCTGCCATCGCCGCCAGCCCGCCGGAACGCGCCTCACGGCGTTGGCGTGTCGTCGTCGCAACGTCCACGAGAGCGTTCCGCGACCACCGTACGCGCGCCCGGCCGAGGCTCACGCCGGCTGAGCGGACAGCTTCCGGTATTCGAGAACCGTGTCGATGATTCCGTAGTCCTTGGCCTCCGCCGCGGTGAGGATCTTGTCGCGGTCGGTGTCCTTGCGGATGACCGCGGCGTCCTTGCCGGTGTGGCGAGCCAGCGTCGTGTCCATCAGCGTGCGCATGCGCTCGATCTCGGCGGCCTGGATCTCCAGATCGGAGACCTGACCCTGGATCGCCCCGCCGACCGCGGGCTGGTGAATCAGCACGCGGGCGTTGGGCAGCGCGAGCCGCTTGCCGGGCGTACCCGCGGCGAGCAGCACGGCTGCTGCCGATGCGGCCTGGCCAAGGCAGACGGTCTGGATGTCGGCACGCACATACTGCATGGTGTCGTAGATCGCCATCAGCGACGTGAACGAGCCACCTGGTGAGTTGATGTACATCGTGATGTCGCGGTCGGGATCGAGCGACTCCAGCACCAACAGCTGCGCCATGATGTCGTTCGCCGACGCGTCGTCGACCTGGACACCGAGGAAGATGATGCGTTCCTCGAACAGCTTGTTGTAGGGGTTTGACTCCTTGACGCCGAAGCTCGAGTGCTCGATGAACGACGGAAGGATGTAGCGCGCCTGAACCGGATTCACGGCTCCGCCGTGGGGGATCGGATTCACGGCTGCGCCGTGGGAAGGCTGAGTCACTGGGCACTCCCGTTGAAGTTGGCGTGGGT